>NZ_JAKCFI010000011.1 GCF_021412625.1 Myxococcus stipitatus
CGGGCGACAACATCGCGATCGAGGTGGAGCTGATCACCCCGGTGGCGATGGAGAAGGAGCTGCGCTTCGCGGTTCGCGAGGGCGGCCGCACGGTGGGCGCCGGCGTCGTGGCCGAGGTCATCGAGTAATTCGCCTGGCCGGCCTTCGGGCCGGCCGGCTTCAATTTCCAGATGACGAGGGGAGGGCGCCTTCTGGTAGCCTTCCCCTTGCGTGTCTGATGAGGTAGGCCATGGGCAAGGGTAATCGGTCCATCATTTCGCTCGAGTGCACGGTGTGCAAGGAGCGGAACTACACGACCACGAAGAACAAGAAGAAGAGCCAGGACAAGCTCGAGCTGAGCAAGTTCTGCTCGCGGTGCCGCAAGCACACGGACCACAAGGAAGGCAAGGTCTAGGTCGGTAGTTCTCGAGAAGTCTCTAGGCCAGTAGCTCCAACGGTAGAGCAGCGGTCTCCAAATCCGCGTGTTGGGGGTTCGAATCCCTCCTGGCCTGCCAAGTCTCAGTGGGAGCGGGGCCCCCGGTACCTGGAGGTACCGGGGGTTCCTGTGTTTCCCGCGTCGATAGTTTTCCGCATTCGCAGTACCTCGTGAGGCACCATGGCGACGGCATCAGAGGCCAGCCAGCAGGCTAACCGCTCGGCGATGGATCCGAAGCGGCTCGTGGTCATCTTCTACCTCCTCGCCGGCATCATCCTGGCGCTCTTCCTGGAGCGCGTCTCGGGGATGCTCTGGGCGAGCTTCGGGTGGCCCGACTCGGTCCTCATCGAGGGCCTGGACTGGAAGGTCTCCACCCTGGTCGGCTACGTGCTGGCGGTGGGGCTCGCGCTGGTGGGCTACTTCCACCCCAAGACGCACGCGCTCTCCATGGAGGTCGCGGGCGAGCTGATGAAGGTCACCTGGCCGACCTGGGGTGAGACCCGGGCCTCGACGGTGGCCGTGGTCGTCGCCTCGCTGGTGGCCGCGGTGCTGCTCTTCTGCATCGACTCCGTCGCCTACAACCTGATGGTGGAGTGGCTGCCGGCCTTGTGGGGGAAGCTGTAATGGCGATGAAATGGTACGTGGTCCACACCTACTCGAACTTCGAGAACCAGGCGAAGAAGAGCCTGGAGGAGAAGGTGCGCCTCGAGGGGCTCCAGGACCAGTTCGGTGAGATCCTCATCCCCATGGAGCAGGTCGTGGAGATGGTGAAGGGGGAGAAGAAGACCTCTCGCCGCAAGTTCTTCCCCGGCTACATTTTCGTGCAGATGGAGCTGAACGACCGGACGCTCCACCTGGTGAAGAACACGCCGAAGATCACCGGCTTCCCTGGCACGGCGCAGAACCAGAACCCGCTGCCCATCTCCGACCAGGAGGTGGCGCGCCTGACGTCGCAGATCTCCGAGGGCACGCTCAAGCCGAAGCCCAAGGTGCAGTTCGACGAGGGCGACACGGTGCGCGTCATCGACGGGCCCTTCGCCAACTTCAACGGCACGGTGGAGGAGGTCAACGCGGAGAAGGGTCGCGTGAAGGTGCTGGTCAGCATCTTCGGTCGCGCGACCCCCGTGGAGCTCGACTTCATGCAGGTCGAGAAGACCACCGGCTAGTTTTTCGCGGGCGGCTCGGGTAGAGCGCGTCCGCTCCAGTCTCCGTGCCCCTCCTGGGGGCGCGGTCCCATGGGTGGGAGGGCCTCCCCGTCTGGAGGCCCGGTAGGACCACCCCCTCGAAAGGCAGTTGTCAGCCGATGAAGAAGGTCACAGGACAGGTCAAGCTGCAGATTCCCGCCGGCAAGGCGAATCCCGCTCCGCCGATCGGCCCCGCGCTCGGTCAGCAGGGCGTGAACATCATGGAGTTCTGCAAGCAGTTCAACGCGAAGACGCAGGCGGAGGCCAAGGAAGGCCTGATCATCCCGGTGATCATCACCGTGTATCAGGACCGCTCCTTCACCTTCATCCTCAAGACGCCTCCGGCGGCCATCCTCATCAAGAAGGCCGCGGGTCTGCACACCGAGAAGAAGAAGGGCTCGGGCGCGAAGAAGCCTGGCAAGGAGAAGGTGGGGCAGATCACCCGGAAGCAGCTCGAGGAGATCGCCAAGAAGAAGATCCAGGACACCACCGCTGCGTCGCTCGAGGCCTGCATGAACACCATTGCTGGCACCGCGCGCTCCATGGGCATCGACGTCGTCGGCTAGGCCGCCCCACTCACGGACGAGGAATTCTGTCATGGCTCAGAATGGGAAGAAGTTCCGCGCGGCCGCCGCCCTGGTTGACCGCGAGAAGCGCTACAGCATCGCCGAGGGTTTCGCGCTGCTGAAGAAGACGGTGGAGGCCCGCGCCTCCAAGTACGACCAGACGGTGGACGTCGCCATCAACCTGGGCGTGGACCCGAAGCACGCGGACCAGATGGTCCGTGGCGCCGTGGTCCTCCCCAACGGCACGGGCGCCACGGTTCGCGTGGCGGTGTTCGCCAAGGGCGAGCGCGCCACGGAGGCCGGCAACGCGGGCGCGGACGTGGTCGGCGCCGAGGACCTCCAGAAGCGCATCGAGGAGGGCTTCCTCGACTTCGACACCGTCATCGCCACCCCGGACATGATGGGTATCGTCGGTCGCCTCGGTAAGGTGCTCGGTCCTCGTGGCCTCATGCCGAACCCGAAGGTCGGCACGGTGACCATGGACGTGGCCAAGGCCATCCGCGAGGCGAAGGGCGGTAAGGTCGACTTCCGCGCGGAGAAGGCCGGCATCGTCCACGCGAAGATGGGCAAGGCCTCCTTCTCGGCGGACAAGCTCGAGGGCAACTTCAACGCGCTGGTGGACCTGGTGATGAAGCTCAAGCCGGCCACCGCCAAGGGCGTCTATCTGAAGGGCATCGCCATCTCCACGACGATGGGCCCTGGCATCAAGATCGACACCCAGGAAATCCTGAACCGCCACCGCTAGGCGGCTCTTCAAGACGGGCAATGTTCCTGCCCCCGACGTCAGGGGAGTCAGGGGTGTTGCCCGTCTGACGTCTCAGGTTCGAAAGTTCTGGATCTTTGCCGAAGCCGGGGGTATAGGCCCCCGGCTTTTGCAATTGGGGCGCCACGTCGTGAGACGGTGCGTCCCGACCTGGTTCATGACAGCAGGGACCCGGTTCAGAGGAGAAGTGCCCCGTTGGCAACCGGACAACCGGTCGGGTCACCGCTTCCTCTCTCCGGGTTCAAACGGCCGCAAGGCCAGCCCTGCCGAGACTGGAGGTGCGGTGTGGTACCTCTCGGAGGTTCCTCTCGCTCTGCCACTTTGGCCCAGGCATCACGCCCGCTGGAAGGCGGGCCAGTAAGGAGGTGAGTCAAAGTGCTGAAGAGCGAGAAGGAAGAGATGATCAAGGAGCTCCACGAGAAGTTCTCGCGGACCAAGTCGGCCATCGTCGCCGAGTTCTCCAAGGTGGACGTGGAGACGGTGACGAAGCTGCGCAAGAAGTTCCGCGAGGGCGGCGTCGAGTACAAGGTCATCAAGAACACGCTGGCGCGCCGTGCGGCGCAGGGCACGGACGTCGCGGTCATCGCCGAGGACTTCACGGGTCCCGTGGCGCTGTGCATCAGCTACGGCGATGTGGTGGCTCCCGCCAAGATCCTGACCGAGTTCGCGAAGGACCTCGAGGACAAGATCAAGATCCGCACCGCGGTGGTCGACGGCCGCAAGGTCGGCGCCAACGAGGTGAAGCAGCTGGCGAAGCTGCCCGGTCTCAACGAGCTCCGCGGTCAGCTGCTGGGGATGCTCAACCAGCCGGCCAGCAAGCTGGTTCGGACCATCGCGGCTCCGGGTTCGCAGCTCGCGCGGGTTGTCCAGGCTCACGCGGACAAGGCGCAGGGGTAGTTTTCCTCATCTGTCCGAGAAGTTTTTCTACACCAACCTCTACGGCCGCACCTCCCCACTGGGGAAGTAGGCCGTTAGTCAATACCAGAAGGACACAGTTCCATGGCTGACCTGAATGCAATCGTTGAGCAGCTCTCCGGCCTGACCATCATCGAGGCCGCGAACCTCGTGAAGGCGCTGGAGGAGAAGTGGGGCGTCTCCGCGGCCGCCGTCGCCGTCGCCGCGGGCCCCGCCACCGCCGCCGCCGCCGCTCCCGCCGAGGAGAAGACGGAGTTCACGGTGGTGCTGTCGAACGCCGGCGCCAACAAGATCAACGTCATCAAGGAGATCCGCGCGATCACCGGCCTGGGCCTGAAGGAGGCCAAGGACCTGGTCGAGGGCGCTCCCAAGACGGTCAAGGAGGGCGTCAACAAGGACGACGCCAAGAAGATCAAGGACCAGCTGGTTGCCGCTGGCGCCACCGTCGACATCAAGTAGTTTCCACAGGGGCTGCTTGTTTTCCGGGAATTCCCAGGCAGCCTCCTGACCGGATGAGCAGGCCGGCGCTCCCAGCGAGGGGGCTGCCGGCTTTGCCCATTTGACAGTTGCAAATTTCCCGGCGCCGCCGCGCGTTACTGAAGTTTGCCCCGCCCGAGCAGCCGTCCCCGGAGCCAGAATGCCGACGCAGATCCAGAACAATTTCCGCGTGCGGAAGACCTTCGCCAAGATCGCGAAGATCATCGACATTCCCAATCTCATCAACATCCAGAAGCAGTCCTACGAGAAGTTCCTCCAGGCCGATATCGCCCCGGAGAAGCGCGAGGACATCGGTCTTCAGGGTGTCTTCAACTCGGTATTCCCGATTCGCGACTTCAACGAGACGTCCTCGCTGGAGTTCGTCAGCTATCACCTGGAGAAGCCGAAGTACGACGTCGACGAGTGCCATCAGCGTGGCATGACCTACTCCGCCCCCATCAAGGTGGTGGTGCGTCTGGTCGTGTGGGACAAGGACGAGGAGACTGGCGCCCAGTCCATCCGTGACGTGAAGGAGCAGGAGGTCTACTTCGGGGAAATCCCGTTGATGACCCAGAACGGCACCTTCATCATCAACGGGACCGAGCGCGTGGTCGTCAGCCAGCTGCATCGCAGCCCTGGCGCGTTCTTCGACCACGACAAGGGCAAGAGCCACTCGTCTGGCAAGCTCCTGTACAACGCCCGCATCATCCCCTACCGCGGTTCGTGGATCGACTTCGAGTTCGACCACAAGGACCTGCTGTACGTGCGCATCGACCGCCGCCGCAAGCTGCCGGCCACGGTGCTCATCCGCGCCCTGGGCGCCGTCAGCGACACCGCGAAGAAGAACCCGCTGGAGTTCAAGGGCTCCACCGAGGAGATCCTCAACTACTACTACGCCACGGAGACCATCTACCTCCAGAGCGCGACGGACTTCGAGAAGAGCGTCGAGCTGGAGCTGCTCCCGGGCCAGCGCGCCACCCGCGACATCAAGACCAAGACGGGTGAGCTGATCGTCAAGAAGAACCGCAAGTTCACCCGCGCCGCCATCAAGAAGCTCGAGGCGGCGAAGATGAAGACGCTCCCCATCGACGCGGACGAGCTCTTCACCAAGGTGTCCGCCTACGACGTGGTGGACGAGAACACGGGCGAGGTCATCCTCGAGTGCAACGAGGAAGTCTCGCAGGAGAAGGTCGAGGAGCTCCTCAAGCGCAACATCAAGGAGTTCAAGGTCCTCTTCATCGACAACCTCAACGTGGGTCCCTACCTGCGTGAGACGCTCATGCTGGACAAGCTCGAGACGCCCGAGCAGTCCATCATGGAGATCTACCGCCGCCTGCGCCCTGGCGATCCGCCGACGCCGGAGACGGCGATCAACCTGTTCACCAACCTGTTCTTCAACCCGGAGCGCTACGACCTCTCCAAGGTCGGTCGCCTCAAGCTGAACTTCAAGTTCGGCCTCGAGGAGCCGCTCGACGGGCAGATCCTCACCAAGCGGGACATCCTCGAGGTGATCCGCTACCTGATCGATCTGAAGAACGGCAAGGGCACCATCGACGACATCGACCACCTGGGCAACCGCCGCGTGCGCGCGGTGGGCGAGCTGCTGGAGAACCAGTACCGCATCGGCCTGGTGCGCATGGAGCGAGCGATCAAGGAGCGCATGAGCCTCCAGGAGATCGAGACGCTCATGCCGCACGACCTCATCAACGCCAAGCCCGTCACGGCGGTCATCAAGGAGTTCTTCGGGTCCAGCCAGCTGTCGCAGTTCATGGACCAGACGAACCCCCTGTCCGAGGTCACGCACAAGCGTCGCCTGTCCGCGCTCGGGCCCGGCGGCCTCACCCGCGAGCGCGCGGGCTTCGAGGTGCGCGACGTGCACCCCACGCACTACGGCCGCATCTGCCCCATCGAGACGCCGGAAGGTCCGAACATCGGCCTCATCGCGTCGCTGTCGACCTACGCCCGGGTCAACGAGTTCGGCTTCGTCGAGACGCCGTACCGCAAGGTCGACGCCGGCGTGGTGACGACGGACGTGGCCTTCTACTCCGCGCTCGAGGAGGAGAAGCACACCATCGCCCAGGCGAACGCGGAGACGGACAAGAAGGGCAAGTTCCTCAACGCCCTGGTCTCCAGCCGCCGCGGCGGTGAGTTCGTCCAGGCGCGCGCCGAGGACGTGGACCTGATGGACGTGTCCCCGAACCAGCTGGTGTCGGTGGCCGCGTCGCTCATCCCCTTCCTGGAGAACGACGACGCGAACCGCGCGCTCATGGGCTCCAACATGCAGCGCCAGGCGGTGCCCCTGCTGCGCACCAGCGCGCCGCTGGTGGGCACGGGCATCGAGGCCATCGTCGCGCGCGATTCGGGCGTGACGTGCGTGGCGCGCCGCGACGGCATCGTGGAGAGCGTGGACGCCGGCCGCATCGTGGTGAAGGCGGACGTGCCGGCCTCGCTGAGCGACGTGTCGAGCGAGGTCGACATCTACAACCTGCTCAAGTACCAGCGCTCCAACCAGAACACCTGCCTCAACCAGAAGCCCATCATCAGCAAGGGCGACAAGGTGCGGAAGGGGGACGTCATCGCCGACGGTCCCGCGACCGAGACGGGCGAGCTGGCGCTGGGCCAGAACGTGGTCGTCGCGTTCATGCCGTGGCAGGGCTACAACTTCGAGGACTCCATCCTCATCAGCGAGCGCATCCTCAAGGACGACGTGTTCACGTCGATCCACATCGAGGAGTTCGAGTGCATCGCGCGCGACACCAAGCTGGGCAAGGAGGAGATCACCCGCGACATCCCGAACGTGGGTGAGGAGGCCCTCAAGGACCTCGACGAGAGCGGCATCATCCGCATCGGCGCCGAGGTGAAGCCCGGCGACGTGCTGGTGGGCAAGATCACCCCGAAGGGCGAGACGCAGCTGTCTCCGGAAGAGAAGCTCCTGCGCGCCATCTTCGGTGAGAAGGCCGGCGACGTGCGCGACAGCTCCCTGCGCGTCCCGCCGGGCGTGGTGGGCACCGTCATCAACGCCAAGGTGTTCAGCCGCAAGGGCGTGGAGAAGGACGAGCGCGCCAAGCAGATCGAGTCCATGGAGGAGGCGAAGCTCCTCAAGGACCAGAACGACGAGATCAAGGTCCTCCAGGACAGCGCCATCGGCCGCATCCGCGTGCTGGTGCGTGGCAAGGAGGTCCAGGGCAAGCTCGTGGACGACAAGGGGAAGATCCTCCTGAAGAAGGGGGACATCCTCGACGACGCGCTGCTGGCCACCGTGCCCTACAAGTACTGGGGCGAGATCTCCGTCGGCGACCCGCTCGACTCCCGCGTGCGCGACATCCTGCGCAACCTGGAGGAGACGAAGGAGGCCGTGAAGCTGGCCTTCGGCGAGAAGATCGCCCGCATCAAGAAGGGCGACGAGCTGCCTCCGGGCGTCATCAAGATGGTGAAGGTGTACGTCGCCATCAAGCGCAAGCTGGCCGTGGGCGACAAGATGGCCGGCCGCCACGGAAACAAGGGCGTCGTCTCCCGCATCCTCCCCGAGGAGGACATGCCGTACCTGGAGGACGGCCGTCCGGTGGACATCGTCCTCAACCCGCTCGGCGTTCCCAGCCGCATGAACATCGGGCAGATCCTCGAGACGCACCTGGGCTGGGCCGCCAAGGGCACCGGCGAGGCGCTGCAGCGCTACGTGGAGGACAACTGGGGCGCGGACGCCATCCGTGAGCGCCTCAAGGTCATCTACGGCGAGGACAAGGCGTTCCACGACTTCCTCGACAAGTTGGACGAGGAGGAGATCCGTCAGCTGTGCCGCCGCTCGAAGAAGGGCATCCACGTGGCGACGCCGGTGTTCGACGGCGCCCAGGAGACGGAGATCCACTCGCTGCTGGACGAGGGCAAGCTGCCGCGCACGGGCCAGATGGTGCTGTTCGACGGCCGCACCGGTGAGCCGTTCGACCAGAACGTCACCGTGGGCGTCATGTACATGCTGAAGCTGCACCACCTGGTGGACGAGAAGATCCACGCCCGCTCCATTGGCCCCTACTCGCTGGTCACCCAGCAGCCGCTGGGCGGCAAGGCGCAGTTCGGCGGTCAGCGTCTGGGAGAGATGGAAGTCTGGGCGATGGAGGCCTACGGCGCGGCGTACACGCTGCAGGAGTTCCTCACCGTCAAGTCGGACGACGTGGTGGGCCGCACGCGCATGTACGAGGCCATCGTCAAGGGCGACAACGTCCTGGAGAGCGGTCTGCCCGAGTCGTTCAACGTGCTCCTCAAGGAGCTCCAGTCGCTCGCGCTCGACGTCGAGCTGCTGGAGAGCGCGCCCCCGGAGCGTCAGCGCAGCTTCGGCGGTGACTTCCTCGGTGGTGGTGACGGCGAGGACCGGAAGACCGGGACCGAGGCCTGAGAAGAGAGCCGGTGCGCCCGCCTGACCGGCCGCCCGCCACCCTCCGAGAGGGTGGGCGCGGCCGGGTCCGGGGCGGGGGCCCGAATCATCTGGCGTCCCCCACGGGGGACGCCTCACGAGATTTCGGAGGCAACGTGAAGGACATTTTCAACTTCTTCGAGAAGCCGAAGGACCCGTTGTCGTTCAACGCCATCCGCATCGCGCTGGCGTCGCCCGACAAGATCCGCCAGTGGTCGCACGGCGAGGTGAAGAAGCCCGAGACGATCAACTACCGCACCTTCAAGCCGGAGCGGGACGGCCTGTTCTGCGCCCGCATCTTCGGTCCGGTGAAGGACTACGAGTGCAACTGCGGCAAGTACAAGCGCATGAAGCACCGCGGCGTGGTGTGCGAGAAGTGTGGCGTGGAGGTCATCCAGTCGAAGGTCCGCCGCGAGCGCCTGGGTCACATCACCCTGGCCACGCCGGTGGCCCACATCTGGTTCCTCAAGTCGCTGCCGAGCCGCATCGGCAACCTGCTCGACATCACGCTCAAGGAGCTGGAGAAGGTCCTCTACTGCGAGAGCTACATCGTCCTCGACCCCAAGTCGACGCCGCTGCAGAAGGGCGAGCTCATCAGCGAGGAGAAGATGCACCGGCTCTACCAGGAGCACGGTGAGGACTCCTTCACGACGGGCATGGGCGGCGAGGCCGTCCGCGAGATGCTCAAGTCCCTGGACGTGGAGAAGCTGTCCGAGGACCTGCGCAAGGACATGCGCGAGACGACCAGCGAGGCGAAGCGGAAGAAGTACGCCAAGCGCCTGAAGGTCGCCGAGGCGTTCCGCGCGTCCGGCAACAAGCCCGAGTGGATGATGCTGGACGTGATTCCGGTCATCCCGCCGGACCTGCGCCCGCTCGTTCCCCTCGACGGTGGCCGCTTCGCGACCTCCGACCTGAACGACCTGTACCGCCGCGTCATCAACCGCAACAACCGTCTGAAGCGCCTGCAGGAGCTCAACGCTCCGGACATCATCATCCGCAACGAGAAGCGGATGCTGCAGGAGGCCGTGGACGCGCTGTTCGACAACGGCCGCCGCGGCAAGACGATCACGGGCCCCAACAAGCGCCCGCTCAAGTCGCTGTCCGACATGCTCAAGGGCAAGCAGGGCCGGTTCCGCCAGAACCTGCTCGGCAAGCGCGTGGACTACTCGGGCCGCTCCGTCATCGTCGTCGGCCCAGAGCTGCGCCTGCACCAGTGCGGCCTGCCGAAGATCATGGCGCTCGAGCTGTTCAAGCCGTTCATCTACAACAAGCTTGAGGAGAAGGGGTACGTCACCACCATCAAGTCGGCGAAGAAGATGGTGGAGAAGGAGCGTCCGGAGGTCTGGGACATCCTCGAGGACGTCATCCGCGAGCACCCGGTGCTCCTCAACCGCGCGCCCACGCTGCACCGCCTGGGCATGCAGGCCTTCGAGCCCGTGCTGATCGAGGGCAAGGCCATCCAGCTGCACCCGCTCGTCTGCGCCGCCTTCAACGCGGACTTCGACGGCGACCAGATGGCCGTGCACGTGCCGCTCTCCATCGAGGCTCAGATGGAGGCCCGCGTGCTGATGATGTCGACCAACAACATCCTCAGCCCCGCGAACGGCAAGCCCATCATCGTCCCGACGCAGGACATGGTGCTCGGCATCTACTACATGACGCGCGCCCGTGAGTTCGCCAACGGCGAGGGCCGCGTGTTCAGCTCGCCCGACGAGGTGCGCGCCGCCTACGACCACGGCGAGGTGCACCTGCAGGCGAAGGTGGTCTGCCGCATCGACGGCAAGCGCAAGGAGACCACCGTCGGCCGCGTCCTGCTGTGGGAAGTGGTCCCGCGCCGCGTGGGCTTCGACGCCATCAACAAGGTGCTGGACAAGAAGTCGCTCGGCGGCCTCATCGACCTCTGCTACCGCCTCACCGGCGAGAAGGAGACGGTGCTGCTGGCGGACCGCATCCGCAGCCTGGGCTACTTCAACGCCACCCGCGCCGGTATCTCCATCGCGCTCAAGGACATGATCATCCCTGCGAAGAAGCAGGAGTTCCTGGACTACGCGCGCAAGGAGGTGTCGGAGATCGAGAACCAGTACCTCGAGGGTCTCATCACCGACGGCGAGCGCTACAACAAGGTCATCGACATCTGGGCGGAGGTCACCGAGAAGGTCGCCCAGGAGATGATGCAGCAGATCTCCCAGGAGGAGACGAGCGGGGACAAGGACGGCAAGCGCGAGTCGCGCAAGCAGCCGTCGTTCAACCCCATCTACATCATGGCCGACTCGGGCGCGCGTGGTAGCGCCCAGCAGATCCGTCAGCTGGCGGGTATGCGCGGCCTGATGGCCAAGCCCTCCGGCGAAATCATCGAGACGCCCATCACCGCGAACTTCCGCGAGGGGCTCTCGGTGCTGCAGTACTTCATCTCCACGCACGGCGCCCGCAAGGGCCTGGCGGACACGGCGCTCAAGACGGCCAACTCCGGTTACCTCACCCGCCGTCTCGTCGACGTGGCGCAGGACGCCATCATCAACGAGTACGACTGCGGCACCATGGACGGTCTGTTCATCGGCGCCCTGGTCGAGGGTGGTGAGATCATCGAGCCGCTCGGCGAGCGCATCCTGGGCCGCGTGGCCCTGGACGACATCCTCGACCCCGTCACGGGAGAGGTGCTGGTGCGCGCCAACGAGGAGATCGACGAGGACCGCGTCCGCCGCATCGAGAACAGCGGCCTGGACAAGGTGAAGATCCGCTCGGTGCTCACGTGCCAGGCCAAGCGCGGCATCTGCGTGGAGTGCTACGGCCGTGACCTGGCGCGTGGCCGCAAGGTGTCCGTGGGCGAGGCCGTGGGCGTCATCGCGGCGCAGTCCATCGGTGAGCCGGGTACGCAGCTGACGATGCGCACGTTCCACATCGGTGGCGCGGCGACGCGGCGCGCGGAGCAGTCCAGCCTGGAGAACCGCTACGCGGGCAGCGTGAAGTTCGCGGGCCTCATCACGGTGCAGAAGACGGATGGCACGCTCGTGGCGATGAACCGCAACGGCGAGCTGGTCGTGGTGGACGACTCGGGCCGCGAGCGCGAGCGCTACCAGATCATCTACGGCGCCCGCATCCTGGTGAAGGAAGGCGAGCGCATCGAGGCCGGCAAGCTGGTGGCCGAGTGGGATCCGTTCGCGATCCCGCTGCTCACCGAGGTCGGCGGCGTCGTGCGGTACGAGGACATCATCGAAGGCGTGACGATGTCCGAGACGCTCGACGAGGTCACCGGTCTGTCCCGCAAGACGGTCATCGAGTCCAAGGACCCGGAGGCCCGTCCGCGCGTGTCCATCCGCGACGCGCAGGGCAACACCAAGGACCTGCCCTCGTCCCGCAACCCGGCGAGCTACTTCCTGCCGCAGGGCTCCATCATCACCGTCAACGACGGCGATGAGATCCACCCGGGCGAGGTCATCGCCAAGGTGCCGCGCGAGACGACCAAGACGAAGGACATCACGGGCGGTCTGCCCCGCGTGGCCGAGCTGTTCGAGGCGCGCAAGCCGAAGGATGCCGCGGCCATCGCGGAGATCGACGGCGTGGTGTCGTTCGGCAAGGACACCAAGGGCAAGCGCAAGCTCATCATCACCCCCGAGGTGAACGGCGAGCAGCGCACCGACCTGGCCAAGGAGTACCTCATCTCCAAGGGCAAGAACATCAGCGTCCACTCCGGCGACCGCGTGAAGGCCGGCGAGGCGATGATGGACGGCGCGGCCAACCCGCACGACATCCTCAAGGTGCTCGGCGAGAAGGAGCTGGCGCGCTACCTGGTGGACGAGGTGCAGGAGGTCTACCGCCTCCAGGGCGTGAAGATTAACGACAAGCACATCGAGACCATCGTCCGGCAGATGCTGCGCCGGGTGCGCGTCACGGATGTGGGCGACACCAACTTCCTCGTCGACGAGCAGGTCGAGAAGTGGGTGTTCGAGGAGGAGAACGAGAAGGTCATGGCCGAGGGCAAGCGCCCGGCCGTGGGTGAGCCGCTGCTGCTCGGCATCACCAAGGCCTCGCTCTCCACCGAGTCGTTCATCTCCGCGTCCTCCTTCCAGGAGACCACCAAGGTGCTCACCGAGGCCGCCATCAACGGCAAGGTGGACTACCTGCGCGGCCTCAAGGAGAACGTCATCATGGGTCGCCTCATCCCCGCCGGGACGGGCCTGCCCAACTACAAGCACCTCGACATCGAGGTGGAGAGCCCCACCGACGAGGTCAACGAGATGGAGGCCGCCCTGGCCGCCACCCACGGCGACGCGCCGCTGTCCGCGCCGCCCCCCCGTCCCGAGGGCACCCAGACGACGGGCGCCGCCTAGTCGTCCCCTGGCCGCCTGACCGGCGTGCCCCCTGAAGTCCGCCGCCGTCCCGGTGTCCTACCGGGGCGGCGGTCGTGTTTCCGGCCCCCCTCAAACCCGGCATTCCAGGCTGCTCGCCTTGACGTCGATGGCGCGCTGCGTTAATTTTTGGGCGTCGACGTTTTGACTCACTGAGCAGCGGCCCGGCACTGCCGGGCGAAAAGGGGAGGAAGACACATGGCCACGACGAAGCACGAGACGACGAAGCAGGACGCGACCGCGGCGAGCGCGGAGGCGGTGAAGAGCAGCCTGTCGAACGTGGAGGGTTTCCTGAAGGCCCAACTGGCCCAGGCGCAGAAGCGCATCGAGGAGCTGGAGGGCGAGGCCGGCAAGGTGGTGAAGGCGCTGGACGCCCGCCGCCTGGAGGCCACGAAGGAGGCCCAGGCGCTCTGGGCGAAGCTGCAGGCGGGTGAGCTGCTGGCGGACCCGCGCGTCAAGGAGCTGGGCACGAAGGTGAACGCGGCCAGCACCGAGCTGCGCAAGCGCCTGGACGTGCTGCAGACGAAGGTCGTCGAGGCGGTGGGCGTCGCCAGCCAGTCGCAGCTGCAGGAGCTGAACAAGGAGCTGTCGAAGCTGTCGCGCAAGGTGGACGCGCTGCTCAAGCCCATCCGCCGCAACGGCGCCGCCAAGCCGGGCTCCGCGTCCGAGCCCCGCGCCTGAATCGCCACGTGGTTGACGGATGGTGTCTCCCGCCTGTCGCCCGGAGTGGAGTGGGTGACGGGTGGGAGACGCGTTGTCGTTTCCTTCACCCCAGGGGTGTGATTACGTGGCAGGTCCATTGAACGTTTTGGACCTGCCTGCCTGGTCCCCCCTCTTGGAGAGATGCTGTGGACAACAAGGCCGAGGCCCCCCGAGAGAAGAACCCGGTTGCGGAGACGTTCGAGCGCGTCTGGAGTCAGGCGCTGCTGGCGGTGAACACGGCGGAGGAGGAAGCCTCCCGCGCCGTGCAGCGGGTGGCGGCGGTGGCGGGATGGAGCCAGGAAGAGGTGAAACGTCAGGCCCAGGCGTTCTCTGATCGCCTCGCGGGGCACCGCAAGGACCTGGAGCACAACGTGGAGGACCGTGTGCGCACCGCCCTGTCCCGGCTGAAGCTGCCGCGCCGTGAGGAGTTGCAGGCGTTCGGCTCGCGGTTGGAGCGCCTGGCCGAGCGCATCCAGGCCCTGGAGCAACGCAAGTGACGTCTCCCGCCCCCACGGGCGGGAGGTCTTTCGGTACTCGCTTCTTCGACGCACTCCACGCCTTCAGCTCTGGTTGTTCCCGGCTCCCGCTCCTGGCGGGGATGGCGCTCGTCGTTTCCGCGCGACTGGTGCCCATCCTCGCGGAGAGGCCCGTCCAGCCCATGGTCCCCGGGCAGATGGCCGCGGAGAGCACGTCGCCGGAGGCGTCCCTCATCGACACCGTGCTGTCGCGCCGGGCGCCGGACCTGGGCCTGACGCTGCGGCGCCAGCTGGGGATGGCCATCGCCGAGGAGGCTCGCAGCGCGGGGTATGATCCGCTGCTCGTGCTGGCCCTCATCGACGTGGAGTCCGACTTCGCGGAGGAGGCCATCTCGGAGAAGGGCGCCCGGGGGCTGATGCAGATCAAGCCCAGCACGCTCCACTTCCTGGCGGAGAAGGAGGGGCTGCGGCTGTCCCGGGAGGAAGTGACGGCGGATACCGCCCTGTGCGTCCGGCTGGGCATCCGCTACCTGCGGTCGCTGCAGGACCGCTTCGGGGGCGACCTGGAGCTGGCGCTCATGGCGTACAACGCCGGGCCCACCCGCATCCGCAACGCGATGAAGCAGGGCGAGCTGGAGCGCTTCCGGCGCTACCCACGCGCCGTGCGCCGCGACTTCCGCCGCTTCCGCGAGGGCCACGGCCTGGGCGGCGACTGGACCTGGGCCCAGCGCGAGGGCGCCGAGCCCGTCCCCGCACCCTGACGCGCGCTTGAATGCCGGGCCTCCCAGGCCGCTCCAACCCGGTGCATGTGCGCCTTGTCCCGTCCCCCAGGGTGCGCTAAGCGTTGCAAGTGCCCGGGACTGTTGGAGATTCCGAGGAGTGACCATGAATCGCCGGTGTTCTGCCGCGGCCGCCGTCGCCGCACTGATGGCCCTCAGCCCCCTGACGTCCCTGGCCGGGTCCGTCTACCTCAATGGTGTGTTGATCGACGGCGTCACCAACCAGAAGTTCGAGAAGGCCACCGTCCGCATCGACGAGTCCGGCAACATCCACATCGAGGCGCCGGGCTACGCGGCCCGGGTGACCACGACGACCACGCCGCCGGCCACGACGCCCTCGCCGGCGTCGCCCGCCGCCGCGAACGGCTCGACGACGTCTCCCCAGGCCCCGCCGGCGCCCGTCCCGCAGGACGCCGCCCCGGCTCCCGCCGCGAAGCCGCCGGCGCCCGCGCGCATCACCCAACGCTACTTCCTGGTGACGGAGCAGACGGTGCCGGGCATGGCGGAGTACGACATCGACGTGTACGTCAACTCCACCTGGCTGCGGAAGCTGCGCGGCAACGAGGACCAGGTCGTCGCCGACATCACCCGTCACCTGAAGCCGGGCGACAACGTGGTGACGCTGATGGCGAAGAAGACGTCCTCGGGGCCCCGGCGCAGTGATTCGCCCAAGCACGTGTTCCGGGTCATCATCGGCGAGGGCAACGAAGGGGGCGGCAACGTGATGATCGACAACCCCCTCATCCGCTTCCAGACGTCGGCGGCGGAGACGCAGGACGCCACTCAGGAGTTCACCCTCACCACGCGCTGAGGCCGGGCGAGGGCAACGGGGAACGGAGAAACGTCGTGTTCAACCTGGACGAGCGCTATCGAGGGCTTCCCGCCACGCGGGAGCAGATCCTCGCGCTGCACACCTCGCTCAACACGCCGCACGTGGCCATTCCCGGCAAGCAGGCCGGGCCCGCCCAGGCCTTCGTGGTGGGGCTGCGCGGCGCGCAGGGGGCCGCGGTGTTCGTGTACCTCTACCTGTCGGAGGCCGAGGACTGCGCGGTGTACCTCTCCGGCCGCCGCAACATGACGGGTGACGAGTACCGCGACGACGAGGGGGACGCGCTGGCGTTCGTCGAGTCGCTCGGCTTCATGATGGACGACGCCAACTGGCGCGCGCAGCCTCCGGAGCAGCAGGACGAGATGCTCAAGACGCTGCCGGTCTTCTTCAAGGACCCCAAGCTCGTGCCCGCGGTGAAGGCGCGCGCCGAGGAGAAGAAGAACGTCACCACCACCCTGGGCCGCTTCCTGGCGGCCTTCTGAACCCGCCTCCACCCCTGTCGTCGAGACCCGAACCCATGCGCCGCCCCGTCCTCGCCTCCACGTCCTTCTCGCTCCTGCTGGCGCTCGCCGGCTGTGCCCACACGCCCTCGGAGAAGGAGAAGCGCACCGCGGAGATCCATTACGACCTGGCCATCGCCGCCCAGGAGCAGGGCCACGTCCAGGAGGCGCTGCGCGAGCTGCAGGTGTCGCTGGAGAACGACCCGAACTATCCGGAGGCGAACAACGCCATCGGCATCCTGCTGCACCTGGCCTTCGCGCGTCCCTCGGAGGCCATCGGCCACTACGAGCGGGCGCTGAAGGTGCGCCCGACCTTCTCCGAGGCGCGCACCAACCTGGCCAACGTCCACCTGGACCAGGGGCGCTTCGACGAGGCCATCAAGCTCTACGAGCAGGTCCTCAACGACATGCTCTACCCCACGCCCTTCATCGCGCAGGGCAACATGGGCTGGGCGCTCTACAAGAAGGGCGAGACGGAGCGCGGGGTGCAGAGCCTCAAGGCGGCGGTGACGACCAACCCCGGCTTCTGCCTGGGCTACCGCAACCTGGGCATCATCTACGACGAGACGGGGCGCACCGACGAGTCGTGCCGGCAGTTCACCCGGTTCCGGGAGAACTGCCCGGAGGTAGCCGAGGCGTACATGCGCGAGGGCGTGTGCCGGGCGAAGCTCGGCGAGGCCGAGGCGGCCAAGCAGGCCTTCGCGGTGTGCGAGACGAAGTCGAAGCCCTCCGAGCAACAGCTCAAGGACGACTGCCGGAGGCTGCTCGAAAAGCTCTAGTCTGCTATCTGGGGCCTCGTGGACCACGTCGACTTCGGCAAGTACCTCAGTCAGCAGCGGGAGCTCCGAGGGCTCTCGCGCGACGACGTCGCGCGGGAGACGAAGATTCCCCCCACGCTCATCGCGGCGCTGGAGGCCGGCCAGGTGGAGCGGCTTCCCTCGCGCATCTTCGTGGTGAACTACATCAAGGCGTACGCGCAGGTCATCGGCCTGGCCCCCGAGGAGGCGGTGCTGCGCTACGAGGAGGTGGACCGCTCGGTGCCGGCGCCCTCGCCGGCGCAGCTCGAGCAGGAGCGCCGCAAGCGGGCATACGTGGGGTTGTCGGTGCTGCTGGTGGCCGTGGCGCTGGGCCTCTACGTCTTCCTGGTGCTCAGCGGGAAGCTTCCCTCGCCGCTCGCGCGTTGAGTCTGGCCCATGGAGCGTTACGACGACGACGCGCTCGTGCTGTCCACGGTGGACTATGGCGAGTCCGACCGGCTCGTCACCCTGTTGACGCGTGAGCATGGAAAGCTGACGGCCTTCGCCGCCGGAGCGCGCAAGAGCAAGCGGCGCTTCGCGGGCGCGCTGGAGCCATTCATGCGGCTGCGCGCCCAACTGGTGGAGACCCGGGGCTCCACCGTCCGCCTGGACTCCGTGGACATCGTCGCGGGCTACTACGCCGCCCGAGAGGACCTGTCCCTCATCGCCCGCGCCCTGTACGCCGTGGAGCTGTCGCGCGAGCTGACGCGGGACCACGAGCCGCATCCGGAGCTGTTCGCCCTGCTGGAGAGCTACCTGTCGCGGCTGGACGCGAAGGAGGCGGGACCCACGTCGCTGCTGGCCTTCGAGCTGTCCGCGCTCGCGCACGCGGGGCTGATGCCGCGCTTCGATTCGTGCTCGCTCTGTGGTCAGGAGCCGGGTGAGCGCCCGCGCTTCGACCAGGCGCACGGCGGCACGGTGTGCGAGCCATGCAGCGTCCGAGCCCGTGAGGCGGTGGTCGTGCCCGCGGCCCTCCTGTCGGGGCTGCGCGCGCTCCAGGAGGGACAGCGCACGCCGCTGCCGGCCGACCTGCGCGCGCGGGCGCGAGGCCTGTTGAACGTCTTCATCGCGCACCACATCGGCCGCCGCCTCAAGAGCGTGGACTTCATGGCCCAGGTCGGGCTGGACTGAACGGCCGAGTGTCACCGAGCCCGGGTGGGCGCGAGCCTCGGGGAGATGAAGCCATGAGCGAGTCGGGTGTGCCGCCGCTGGACGTGGTCTGTTTCGGCGAGACGCTGGTGGACTTCCTTCCCTCCGCGCCCGGCAAGCGCGTGCGCGAGGTGGACGCGTGGCACCCGTGTCCGGGTGGCTCGCCCGCGAACGTGGCCGTGGGCCTGGCCCGGCTGGGGCTGCGGCCGGCCATGCTCGGCGTGGTGGGCGCGGACGAGTTCGGACACTTCCTGCGCGACCGGCTCGCCTCCGAGGGCGTGGACGTCAGCCACCTGCGACAGACGACGGAGGCGCGCACGGGGCTGGTGTTCATCTCGCTCGACGCGAAGGGGGAGCGCACCTTCACGTTCTTCCGGACGCGCTCGGCGGAGTTCCTCCTGGGAGAGGCGGACGTGGACCCGGCCTTCCTGCGCGGCGCGCGGGTGGTGCACTGCGGCTCCAACTCCCTCCAGAAGGACGCGGCCCGTGAGGCCACGGTGAGGATGCTGGGCGTGGCCCGCGACGCGGGGCTCATCGTCAGCTGCGACCCCAACCTGCGGTTGCACGCCTGGGAGGACCCATCGGAGCTCCAGGGGCTGCTCGCGCGCATGTTGCCCCTGTGCACGGTGGTGAAGCTCTCCGACGACGAGATCGGCTTCGTGACGGGCACTTCGTCGCCGGACGAGGCGCTCGCGCGACTGGCCTCGATGGGCGTCCGCCTGCCCGTGGTGACGCTGGGCGCCCAGGGGGCCGTGGCGCTGTGGAAGGGAGAGCCGCTGCGCGTCCCGGCACCCACGGTCCCGGTGGTGGACACCACCGGCGCCGGGGATGGCTTCGTCGCGGGCCTCCTCCACGGGCTGGTGCGCTGGTTCGGCGGCGCCCACGCGCTGGATGCCGCGACCCACGAGGAGCTGCGGTCGCTCCTCGTGTTCGCGTGCGAGGTGGGCGCGCGCGTGGTGGGCCGGTTGGGCGCCGTGGAGGGACTTCCCCGGGCGGAGGAGCTCGCCCAGGTGATGCCCGTCCGCCCCGGCGCGTGTCAGGCGCGCGCGGTCCTCACGGCGGAGTGATCCGCGCGAGGAAGGTGTCGGACGGAGCGAAGCCGCTCACCGGGCCTGAGCCGAAGTCGAGCGTCCCGGCCAGGCGCCCCCACAGCACGGCGTCCCAGCGTCCCGCGGGGATGACGCGCAGGCCGGACTGGTTGCTGGTGTTGCCGAAGCTCCGGCTCCAGCGCGCCTGCCCGTCGCGGTCGAGCTTCGCGACGTAGATGTCGTCGCCGCCCTGGCTCGTCAGCGTGCCCGTGCCGAAGTCGATGGTGCCGCTGAAGGCGCCCGTCACCAGCGCGTTGCCTTCGGCGTCCACGGCGACGTCGTAGCCCCAGTCGAAGCCCGCGCCTCCGAAGCGCCGGCTCCACCGGTGGCCTCCCTCCGCGTCCAGCGACACGACGAAGGCGTCTCCATCCGGGCTGTAGAGCGTCGCGCCGCCGAAGTTCACCGAGCCGATGAAGGCCCCGGCGCCCAGGATGTTCCCGTCGCCATCGGTGGCCAGCCGCCAGAGCGTCTGGGTGCTCGCCGGACCGAAGCCCCTGGCCCAGAGCGGCTTGCCGTGCGCATCCAGGCGCAGCACGAAGGTGTTGAAGCCCGGCACGGAGAGCAGCGGCACGCCCTGGTACGAGAGCTGGTCCCAGTACGCCGCGGCCACCACGACGTTGTCCTCGACGTCCACGGCGATGGAGCCCAGGGTGCTGACTCCGCCCGCGTCGTAGAGGGTGTTCCAGAGGGTGGCGCCATCCGCTCCCGCGAGCCGGGCGACGAACTGGCTCATCGTGCCATTCGCCGGGATGGGGCCGTCACCGAAGTCGATGGTGCCCGCGAAGTAGCCTCCGACGAGCACGTCGTCGTTCGGCCCGACGACGATGCTCCCGGTCTGCTGCTGTCCTCCGTCGCCGAAGCAGCGGCTCCAGACATGCGCGCCAGTGGTGTCGAGCTTCGCGACGAAGGCGCGCGGGTAGCCCGGCTCTCCACGGCAGGGCAGGGGACCTCCACCGAAGTCCAGGTCCCCCCAGAAGTCACCCGTGATGACGACGTTCCCCGCGGAGTCGAGCGCGAGCCCCGTGCCCTGCTGGTAGTTCGCATCCCCGATGCGCCGTCGCCAGAGCAGCTGACCCGTGGGGTCGAACCGGGCCACGACCAGGTCACTGCCCTGCGTCCCCAGCACGGCGACGTGCCCATCCGCCTGCGCCTCGAGGTCCCCCATCCCCTCCATGCCCTCGACCCGGGTCGCCCAGCTCCGCGGGGGCGCGACCGAGGCGGACGACGGCGCCCCGGAAGTCGACGTCACGTCGGGGGCCGGCTCCGCGGAAACAACAGGCCCCGTGAACAACAACCCGAGCCATATAAAATGGGATAGCGAGGATGTCGTGTGCATGCTGACAGGCTAGGAAACGCCTGAGTGGGCAGGCAAGGCACACGCCCCGCGCCGCGTGAGGTGGCGCACTCCGAGCCCTGGCTGTTCCTCGGGGCGGGTGCTCAGGGGCGCAGGGGCTTGAGGATTTCGTAGTCGAAGGTGGTGTAGGGCGGCGTGACGGGTTGGTTCCGCACGTCGTAGCGCTCGAGCGAATGGGCCGCTCCGTCCGTGAGCCTGCCGTGCCCGGCGAGCCAGTCCGCGAGCCCCAGGTAGGTGGACTCGATGGCCTCCGCGGTGCCGACCACGCGCGCCATCGCGTAGGTCGCGGGCGCGAGGTGCAGGGTGGCGAGCCCTGGAGCGACGGTGTCGCAGCCGCTGACCTCGGTGCAGACCCAGTAGGTGTAGACGGCGTCCGCGCTGTCGCCCAGGTAATCACTCTCCGGGGACACCCCGTAGAAGACGTCCGGGGCGACCCGGTGGGGGATGTCGCCCAGGCGGGCGAGGAGTTCGGTCCAGGCCAGGGGGACCCGGTGACTCAGCTCGCTGCGGCGACCCACGACCTTGAGTCCGACCAGCTTCAATCCACCCAGGGAGACGACGGTGACAGGCATGGGGCTTCCTCGTGAGGACATCGTGCCTCTACCCTGAACCTTGAAGCTGGTTGAAGCTCAAGGAGGCAACCGCCGCATGCTGACGATTTCGCAGTTCGCGGACCGCAGTGGACTGTCCGCGAGCGCGCTGCGTTTCTACGAGCGGAAGGGACTGCTCTCTCCCGCGAGGCGCTGGGACAACGGCTATCGCGCCTACGCCGTTTCGCAGGTCGCGGAGGCCCGCTTCATCAGCAGCCTGCGCGCGGCTGGCATCTCGCTCTCCGCCATCCGCGACTTCCTGAGGCGCGACACGCGCGCGAGGGAGACGATGCTCACGTCCTGGCGACAGGAGATGGCCGCGAGGCTGCTCTCGCTGCAGGTCGCGGACCAGTACCTGCGTGGGCTCGACTCCAAGGCGCCGCTCCTGCACCTGGAGCACTGGGCGGAGCCCTCGGTCCTCGTCTGGTTCCCCGTGTCCGCTCCCGAGCGTCCGCTGCCGTTCCGTGAGGCGGTCGCGACGCACAAGCGGGAGCTGGAGCGCCGAGGGACCCTCGTGCTCACCAGCGGCTACGTTCGGACGCTCGACCGCGAGGGAGGACGGCTCGTGGGAGAGGTCGGGTTCCGCATCAAGGCCGGGCGCCGGACGCCACCGGGGGCTCGCCGTCAGGAGCTCGCGCCGACCCTGTTCGCGACCCTGGAGTGTGGCCTGCGCGATGACGTCGCCGCGCACCGGGTGTTCCGCCTGCTGGACGAACTGGGCTTCACTCCGGAGGGGCCGCACCTGGAGCGCTACCTTCCGGGCGCGGTGGATCGCTACCTGCTCATGATCTCCGTGCGGCGTCGGACCGGCCCGGTGACGTAGCGGCGACGGGCGTCGCCACGAAAGGCGCGAGAGGGGCTCGTCCTGGAGGGGGGACGGGTGAAAGGATGGTCGTGCCCATGGCTCGGCCCTCACCGAATCCGCCGGAAGAGACGGCGCCCGCGTCGGACCCGACGCCCGCGTCGCTGACGCTGCTGAGCATTCCCGGCGACACGCCCGAGGACACGGATACCTACTGGCTCACCCGCGTGTATCAGGGGGACCGGCTCGCGCAGTTCACGCCGCGCTCGGTGGGGATTGGCGCCGTCATCGGCGTGCTCACCTGCGCCACCAACCTCTACGTGGGCCTCAAGACGGGGGTGGCGTTCGGGGTCGCCATCACCGCCGCGCTGCTGGCGCACGCGTCGCACGGGCTCTGGCGGAGGGTGGCTCCGGGGTTCTCGGGGAGGCCGCTCACGCCGCTGGAGACTTGCAGCGCGCAGACCGTGGCCTCCGCGGCCGGCTACGCCACCGGCGGGGCGCTCGTCTCCGTGCAGGGCGCCTGGCTCATCGTCACCGGCCAACACCCCACGCCGCTCGTCCTGCTGGCCTGGACGTTCTTCCTGTCCGCGCTGGGCGTGCTCTTCGCGGTGCCCCTCAAGCGCCGGCTCGTGGACCACGAGCAGCTTCCCTTCGCCTCGGGGACCGCCGCAGCGACCACCATCCGCGCGCTCCATGGCACGGACCCGGAGGCGCCCACGCGGCTGCGGATGCTCGGGCTCGGGGGCGCGGTGGCCGGGCTCGTCACGTTCGCTCGCGAGGGGCTCGGCAGGCTGCCCATGGGGGTGTCGTTCCCGGGGAGCCTCGGGGGCATTCCCCTCGAGCGGCTCGGGTTCGCGCTGGACACGAGCCTGCTGCCCATCGGCGCGGGCGCGCTGCTGGGGCCGCGAATCACCACGTCGCTGTGGCTCGGCGCCATCCTCATGCATGGCTTCGTGGCGCCGCGGGTGCTCGGCGCGGGGCTCGCGACGGACGAGGAGGGCGGCTTCCTCTCGTGGAGCCTATGGCCGGGCGCCGCCGCGCTCACCGTGGCGTCGCTGGTCCACTTCGCCTGGGACGGTCGCGTGCTGGCGCGCGTATTCAAGGGCCTCGTCTCGGGGACGCCTCGCGCGCCGCGGCCGATCGACGCCGTCCAGGTCCCCAGGAGCTGGTGGCTCGCGGGCATCGGCGTGCTCACCCCCGCCACCATCGTGGTGGCGCACCTGGGCTTCGGTGTTCCCGTGGCGCACGCGGCGCTCGCCGTCGCGCTCTCGTTCGTGCTGTGTCTCATCTCCTGCCGCGTCACGGGGGAGACGGACATGTCGCCCGTGGGCGCGCTGAGCCAGGTGACCCAGGTCACCTACGGCGTGCTGCTGCCCAACCACGTCCAGGCCAACCTGGCCACCGCGGGCATCACCGTCAACGCCGCCTCCGCGTCGGCCGACCTGCTCACGGACTTGAAGGCGGGGCATCTGCTCGGCGCGAACCCCCGTCGCCTGTTCCTCGCGCAGCTGGTGGGGACCGTCCTGGGGGCGCTCGCGGCGGTGCCGCTGTTCTTCCTGCTGGTGCCGGACCGGTCCGCTCTCGGTTCGGAGCAGTTCCCCGCGCCCGCCGCCTTCGTCACGGCCGGCGTCGCCCGCGTGCTGTCGACGGGCCTCGACACCCTGGCGCCCGCCACGCGCGCGGCGGTGGGGTGGGCCGCGCTCGCAGCGGCGGTGCTCGTCGCGGCGGAGCGGCTGCTCCCCGCGCGGGCGAGCCGCTGGGTGCCTTCTCCGCTGGGCATGGGGCTGGCCTGTTTGCTGCCGCCGTCCTATGCGTTGAGCTTCTTCCTGGGTGGGGTGGTCTCGGGGATGGTGGGACGGGTGCGCCCCGCCGCGCAGGAGCGCCGCTGGGTGCCGCTCGCGGCGGGCCTCATCGCGGGAGAGGGCTTGATGGGCGTCTGCATCGTCCTGTCACGCACGCTCTGGTAGCGTGGTCTCCGACGATGCGCTGCCCGACCTGCCACCGACGCCTGGCCCCAGGCGCGGCGTGTCCCGTGCACGGTTCGAGCCCTCCGCCGGAGGCTCTCTCCGAGACTCCGCCGCTTCCGGAGGTGCCTGGCCTGCGCAGCGCCGCCTTGCTGGGCGCTGGAGGCTTCTCGCGCGTCTTCACCGCGTACCGCGACCTCGACGGCCGCGAGGTGGCCCTCAAGATGGGGCAGGGGCCGCATCACGAGCGCTTCGCCCGCGAGGCCGCGGCGCTGAGGCGAGTGGGGCCTCCCACCGTGCCGGAGCTGCTCCAGCACGGGATGCTGCGAGGACGTCCCTTCCTCGTGATGGAGCATCTGCACGGCCAGACGCTGGCCGCGTGGATGGCCTCGCTGCCAGGCACGGGCGCCGCGTCGCTGCCTCGCACGCGCGAGCTGCTCGCGGCGCTGTGTCCCGCGCTCGAGCGGGTGCACGCGGCCGGGCTCGCGCACCGCGACCTGAAGCCGGAGAACATCTTCCTGCGCGAAGGAGGCACCCTGAGCCTCCTCGACCTGGGGTTGTCGCGCTTCTACGACACCGATGAGGGCGCGGAGGTGGGCGGGGAGCTCCCCACGGGCGCGACCCCCGCAGGGCAGCGGCTGGGCACGCCGCTGTACATGGCCCCGGAGCAGTGCCTCGACGCGCGCCGGGCCAGCCCCTCCGCGGATGTGTACGCGCTCGGCGTCCTGCTCTTCGAGCTGCTCTCCGGCGCGCCTCCATTCGTCGGCAGCCCCGAGGAGATCCGCCACGGCCACGTCAGCCTGAGGCCACCTCGCCTCTCGGAGCGGGCTCCGGTTCCGGCCGCGCTCGACGACGTGCTGCGCGCCTGCCTCGCCAAGTCGCCCCTCGAGCGCTTCGCCCGCGCGCCGGACGTGCTGGCCGCCTTCGATGCCGCGTGCCGGTCCGCGACGGCGGTCGACGTGGTCGCTCCCATCACGAGCACCGCGCCCGCCGCCGCGCCCCTGTCGGAGACGGGGCCGCGCTCCGTGGCGCTGCTCGGGCTGTTCACCCGTCAATCCCTGACGGAGGTGCTGGCCGCGCTGGAGCCGCATGGCGGCGTCGTCGCGCGCGTGCGTCCCCGAGGCTATCTCGTCGCCTTCGCGGAGGCGCCCACCGCCGAGGCGAACCTCCGCGCGGGCGTGCTCGCCGCGCGGCGACTGGTGGAGGAGGGCGAGGCGGCGGCGGTCCTCCACCTCGCCGAGCTGAGCGTGTTCGCCGGCGTCTCCACCATGCGCCTCGCCGGGGAGGCGCTGGAGGACCCCGAGGCGTGGTGGCCCGTGCGGTGGGAGCTGGGGACCACGCGCGTCACGCCCGCCGCCGCCGCGCGCCTCGATTCCAGCGCGACCGAGGAAGTCACCGACGACCCGAGCGAGGCGACCTCGCGCGGTGGCGCGCACCTGCGCCTGCTCGACCATGGCGTGTCGAGCTCGGGCTCGGAGCCGCCACCGCTGGTCGGCCGCGAGGCGCTGCTGGACACGCTGGAGCAGTCCGCGCTGCGCTGCCTCGGCGATGGGGCTCCCGGACTCGTCGTCCTCACCGGCGAAGTGGGGCAGGGGAAGTCGCGCGTCATGGAAGCGCTCGCCGCGCGCCTGGAGGAGCGCGGCGACGTGCGGGTGGTGTGGCTGAGGGCGCCGGGGCCGGACGCCACGGGGCCGGAGACGCTCCTCGAACGGCTGCGGGCCGAGGCGCTCGAGGGATTGGCGTCGGCGAAGCCTGGCGCGCGGGGCGGTAGCGCGCCCCTCACCGACGTGCGCCACGCCGCCGCGCGCCAGCTCGCCGACGCGCTCCAGCGCCGCGCGCGCGAGCAGCCCCGGGTGTTGTTGGTGGACGACGCGCACCTGGCGGACCCCACCAGCCTGGACGCGCTGGAGATGGCGACGCTCGCGGAGGTCCAGGCGCCCCTCTGGGTCTGCACCTTCGCCCGCCCCGCGTTGCTCGGGCTGCGGCCCCACCTGGGGGAGCGCAGCGCCCGACCGTCGCGGCACGTGCTTCCGCCCCTGACTCCCGAGGCGAGCCGCGTGCTGCTCTCGCTCCTCCTGCGGCCCGCGGAGCACGTGCCCGAGCCCGTGCTCGCGCGATTGGAGCAGCTCGCCCAGGGCGTGCCGCTGTCGCTGGTGGAGCTGGCCGTGGCGCTGCGGGCGGCGGGCGCGCTCCGGGTGGCGCAGGGGGGAGGCTGGTACATCGCCTCGGACGCGCTGCTGGACGTCTCGGTGACCCCGCTCTTCGAGCGGCTCGCGGCGCGCGCGCTCGGAGGACTGCCGGAGGCGCACCGCGCGCTGGCGCGGCTGTGCGCGGTGCTGGGCGCCGAGCTGGAGGTCTCCCAGGTCGACGCGGCGTTGCGGCACCTCGATGCCCGCGAGGACCTGTCGCGCACGGCGGCGACCCTGGACGCGGGGGCGGGGTTGCAGCGCCTGGTCCGCGCGGGCCTGCTGCGGCCCGTGGGAATGGGGCGCTTCGCGTTCCGTCACCCCCTGCTGCGCGAGGCCCTGGAGGCCCTGGCGCCCGTGGCGACGCGGCGAGCCCTCCACGCCGCCGCGCTCCGCACGGCGCTCGGCGAGTCGGCCGGGGCGCGCCGCCGCCGTGCCCACCATGCCGCGGGGAGCGGCGCGCACGACGAGGCCAGCACCGCCTTCCTCGCGCTGGCGGAGGAGGCCCGCCGCGCCCACATGCCCGTCGAGGCGGAGCAGCACTACACGCGCGCGCTCGCGCTGCTGTCCGAGGGCGACCTGGAGCGCCGCATGCTCGCGCTGGCGGGCCGAGGCCGCGTGCGCCACCGCCTCCAGCGCTTCCGAGAGGGACTCGTGGACCTGGCGGAGGCCCGCGCGCTGGCCGAGGCCCGGGGACACCCCGCGCTCGTCGTGGACCTGCTGCTGGAGGAGGCCACCACGCGCGACTGGATGGAGGACGTGGAGGGCTCCACCGCCTGCGCGCGCGAGGCCCTGGAGCGCATCGAGGCGCTGGACGAGCCCCGCCTGTCGCTGCGCTGCGCGCTCGCGCGGGGGCGCCTGCACGTGCGCCAGGGAGAGTGGGGCGCGGCGGCCCGGGTGCTGGAGTCGACGGTCGAGGGCGCCGAGCGCGCGCGGGAGCACGAGACGCACGTGGTGGCCCTGGCGCTGCTGGGCTCGTCGCTGACGTTCCTCGACAGGACGCGGGAGGCGGCCGCCTGCTTCGAGGAGGCGGTCTCCCGGTGCGAGCAGGCGGGCGACGCGCTGCACCTGGCCGCGACGCTCATCAATCGCGTGCTCCTGTGGCTGCGGCAGGGAGACGTCATGGGCATGGAGGACGACCTGCGCCGCGCGATGGGACTGGGCCGCGAGCTGGGCCATGCCCAGGTGGAGCGCTGGTCCACCTTCAACCTCGCGGAGGTGCTCTACATGCAATCCCGCCTGGAGGAGGCCGTCCCGCTCGCGCGCCGCGCCCACGAGCTGGGCGTGCGCTTCTTCCTCGAACACCCCGTGCCCGTGGACGCGCTGCTGCTGGCGCGCATCGGCGCGGCCCTGGGGGACTGGGACGCCGCGTCCCGGCAGCTGCGGTGGATCGACGCCCACTGCTCCCCGGACTCCCTGCCGCCGACCGCCATCATGCGCCGCCTGGTGGAGCTCCAGGTCCAGGGCGGCGAGGGGAAGCACGCCCCCCATGACCCCGCCGCCTGGGACGCGCTCGCGAAGGAGGCCGAGACGCTCGCCTCCGCCGACGAGATGGCCGAGCTGCTTCTCCAGGCCGCGCGCTCCTCGCTCGACGCGGGCCTCGACGCGCGGGCCCGCGCCTGGCTCGAACGCGCCGAGCGCGCCGTGGAGGCCGCGCCCCTCTGGCGCCCCCACCTGGACTCCCTCCGGGCCGTGCTGCGCCGCGTGTAGCGCGCCATGTCACATGCCGACGCCGCTGTGGCCCCGCACGCTACAACCCATGGAGTCTCACGCCGCCCCTCCGTCTGGGAGCCCCCCGAGAACGCCCGCTGGCCCGAGCCGTGCTTCTCCTCGGGACCATTTCGCGCTTTCCGTGGATTTCACTGGAGGAGTGTTCATGGATTTCACTGTCCGTCGCCCTGCGTGGGCCTTCATGGCCCTGTTCCCCCTGGTGCTGGCTGGCTGTGGACGCGGAGGCGTTCCCGAGCGGGACGTGTCCGGCGAGGTCGGAGAGAGCGCCGCGGAGATTCGCATCGCGAACTCGCTGTCGACGGATGCGTTGGTGCTCAACGCCATCGGGACGCACCCGCAGGCGACGATGCTGCTGGCGACCTCGGCGCTGTCGTCGTTGTTCGACCCGAGCCCCACGGGCGGCGACGCGCTCATCCGCAAGCAGCTCCACGACCCGGACGCGCAGAAGTTCATGGAGTACCTGGTGGGGTGCGCGTTGGATTCGAGCCAGTCGCTCGGCTACTTCAACCCGCTGGGCACACCGGGGCCGGCGTCGTGGAAGGGCAAGGCCGGTTTGTGCACGACGTGGCTCACGCAGGCGCCGACGCCGCAGTGCCTCAACCGCGTCTCCGCGTGCCTGCTGGCGCGCAACAACGCGTTCGGCCGTCGCGTCGAGCTCTCCATCCGCGGCGAGGTCCCGAACGATCCCACCGTCTTCTACCTGGAGGCGGTGACGCGTCCGGCGGAGTACGAGCCGAAGACGGCCCAGCGCATCCAGAGCTTCGCCGCGTGTGGCGCGGGCGAGGTGGGGGAGTCCCGGGATTGTGGCTGGACGGCGGACGGCATCGGGTCCTGCCAGCCAGGCGCGAGCGTGTGGGTGGGCGCCGGGGGCGCGGCGTCCTGCCCGGGGCCCGCGCTGGGGGCCAGCTGGGGCTCGCCCATGGTGCTGCGCGTCTGCGAGGGGGTCGTCGGCTGCGACACGGGTGACCTGACGACGCTGGCGGAGGCCTCCACGAGCTGCGACGCGCTGGGGCCGGTGGCGGCCTTCACCTGCCCGGCGACGGGCTACTTCAACGTGATGACGGCGCCCTACGACAGCACGATGTTCGGCGTGGCGGCGGTGGACGTCGTCTCGGACGTGGCGGCCCAGTACGGCCTGTCGGAGATGGAGGTCTTCGCGATTCGCGAGGGCGCCTTCTACGGCAACATCTTCGACGCGAAGTACCTGGCGACGAAGGTGGACGTCATCGAGGTCCAGGTGCCGGGCGAGAAGCCCAAGTACGTGGTGGAGGGCGACCAGGTCGTCATCCCGGGCGCCATCTACAAGAACATGTACTCCTGCTACGACCCGGCGTGGACGAGCGGGGCGGCGTACTCCGCGAACCGCGTCTGCGCGCTGCCCAACTCCGGCGCCAACTGCGCGTCCACGGTGGTGGGGCCGTGCTGGGGCTCGGGGGCCACCGTCAAGGGCAAGTGCCTGGTGAACGATGGACCGCTCGTCCCGGGCGATGGAGACTTCGAGCTGTGCAGGGACGTCAACAACACCATCTGGAAGGAGCCGGTGACCACGTTCCTCCATGACGCGTGCGGGCCCGTGGAGGCAGGCAAGGAGCGGGTGTGCGCCCGCACCCAGAAGAAGCGGTAGGAGCGCCAGACGATGAAGCAGGGTGGTGTGGAGTCGCTTTATGGCGAGGAGTTGAAGGCCGGTGCCCTGGTGGGGCGGTGGGTGGTGGAGCGCGTCCACTACCGGGGCCCGGTGTCCACCCTGTACCGCGCGAGGGACGCCCAGGGCGCGGGCATCGCGGCGCTGAAGGTGCTCCAGGTGCTCCCCGAGTCGGGAGACATCGCGCTGCGGCGCTTCCAGCGCGAGGCCGCCACGCTCCAGCGCCTGCGCCACCCGAGCATCGTCGACGTGCTCGACTACGGCACGCTCGCGGATGGACGTTCCTTCATCGCCATGGAGTGGCTGGAGGGGAGGGACCTGGCGGCGGAGCTGGCCGCGCGTGGGCCGCTGGCCGCCAGTGAGGCCCTCCAACTGCTGGAGCAGGTGGGCGCGGCGCTCCGGGCCGCGCACGCCGCGGGCGTGGTGCACCGCGACCTCAAGGCGCAGAACGTGATGCGCCTGGAGCGCGACGACGCGGCGCTCGTCGTGAAGCTGGTGGACTTCGGCATCGCCAAGGGCCTCACCCCGGACGCGCCCGGCGCGTCGTCGCTCACGCACACCGGCGTGGCGCTCGGCACGCCCATGTCCATGGCGCCCGAGCAGATCCGCGGAGAGGTCCCCGACGCCCGCACGGACCTCTACGCGCTGGGGGTGCTCCTGTTCCAGCTAGTCACCGGCCAGCCTCCCTTTCCCGGCGCCACGCGGCACGAGGTGGAGGAGCAGCACCTGCACGCGCCGGCGCCGCGGCCCAGTGAGCGCGCGCCCGTGCCCGCGGCGCTCGACGAGGTGGTGCTGCGCTGTCTCGCCAAGCGGCGCGAGGAGCGCTACCCGGACGTGGACGCGCTCTTGGAGGATCTGCGGCGCGCCGTGGGCGGCGGGCAGGCGCGTGGCGCGGGCGCCCACGCGGTGGCGCTCTACGCGGAGGCCCGCGCGTCCCGCGCGCCCGACGCGTCGATGCTGGCGTCGATGGACGCGCTGCTGGAGCACACGGGCGCGGTGGCGCGCGAGGCGGGCCTGGAGGTCCGGATGGAGGGCAGCGGCTGTCTCATGGCGCTGGCCCCGCTGCCCGACGACGCCCATTCGGAGCGCACCGTGCGTGAGCGCGTGCTGTCGGCGGCGCTGGAGCTCGTCGAGCGCGCGGCGCGGGGAGTCGACGGCGCGCGCGTGGGGCTGTCCATCACCGTCCACGTGGACCGGATGCCGCCGGGCGGTGGGAAGGGCAGCCTGCTGCATCTGCCCGGCTGGGTGGCGGACCGCGGGGACGAGGGGCTCGTCGCCACGGTGCCCGCGCTGCGAGACCTGGAGGCGGGGTTCCTCGCGGAGCCCCTGCCCGGAGGCGGCGCCATCTGGTCGCGTGTCACCGGACGGCGGTGAGGCTCACGGCTTGATGCCGTGGCGCCGCAGCAGCCGGTACAGGTGCACGCGGTCCATGCCCGCGGTGACGGCCGCCTGGGCGACCTTGCCCTGGTGCTTCTCCAAAAGGGCGCGCAGGTAGCGCCGCTCGAAGTCGTCCACCGCGCGGCGGCGCTGGTCGGCGTAGGGGCTGCTCGGGTCCGCCTCCAGCGGGTTGCTCCCGCGGGTCTCGTCCTCGGTGAGGTCCACGGCCTCCTCGAAGACGAGGCAGCGCTCCAGGTAGTTGCGCAGCTCGCGGACGTTGCCTGGCCACGCCGCGTGACGCAGCCTCGACTGGAAGTCCGCGGTGCTCAGCGCGGCCCGCTGCGCCTCGGTCGCGCCGAGCGAGACGAGGATTCCCTCCACCAGCAGCGGCAGGTCCTCCGGGCGCTGGCGCAAGGGGGGCAGGGCGATGCGCAGCACGGCGAGCCGGAAGAACAGGTCCGAGCGGAAGCGCCCCGCGTTCACCTCCGCCCGCAGGTCGCGGTGGGTGGCCGCCATCAACCGCACGTCCACCGGCTGATACGTGTTGCTGCCGACGCGGCGGATCTCCCGGTTCTCCAGCACGCGCAGGAGCTTGGGCTGCAGCTCCGCGGGCAGCTCGCCGATCTCGTCCAGGAAGACGGTGCCGCCCACCGCCTCCTCGAAGACGCCCGCGCGCCGCTGGAGCGCGCCGGTGAAGGCGCCCTTCTCGTGGCCGAACAGCTCGCTCTCCAGGAGGTGGGCGGGGATGGCGCCGCAGTCCACGACGAGGAAGGGGCCGTCGCGTCGCCGGCTGGCGTCGTGGATGGCCTGCGCCGCCTGGCTCTTGCCCGTCCCCGTCTCGCCCTCCAGCAGCACGGTGACGTCGCGCGACGCGGCGCGCTCCATCATCGCGAAGGACACGCGCGTGGCCACCGACGTGCCCACCAGCGTGCCGAAGCGCGTGTGCTCCGACACGGGCAGCCGGTTGCTCTCCGCGCTGAAGTCGAAGCGCAGCACCACCCGTCCCAGTCTCAGCAGGCTGCCACTGCGCAGCACGCCCTCCACCACCTGCACGCCGTCCACGATGACGCCGTTGAGGCTGTCCAGGTCCCGCACCTGCGGCCCCCGGGGCCCGATGCGAATCTCACAGTGGAAGCGCGACACGGTGGAGTCCTCCACCGCGAAGTCGTTGAGCGGATGCGAGCCCACCGAACAGACATCCGCGGTGGACTCCCACGTCGTCCCGTTGTGGGTGCCCTCCACCACCGTGAGGCGGAAGCGGCGCACCGTGGAGGCGTCGTACCGTCGTCCATGCTCGTACGGCAGCGTGACGTGCGGGGACTCCTCGCCGGCTTCCCGGGCCTCGACCTTCCAGAGCGAGTCGTTCTTCCCGTCTGGCGGCAGGTTCGGCGTACGCGCCCGGTCGGATGCAGACATGAGCTTCAAGATAACATGCCGACGTGACGCGCGGCCCTGCTCGTCCATTCTGCCTGCCTGGTGCGCGCGGGATGACCCCGCGGAAGCCCGGCCTGGCCTGAACACCGGCCGGGCTCCGCGTCCCCCCTCTCTCCGCCCCCCTCTGCCCCTTGCGACACGGAGTTCACGGTCGTGGTGGGTTGATCGCGACCGTGTGGCGAGGAGCGCGATGCAGCGTGCGTGCCGCATGCTCCCTCCTCGAAGCGAGGGCTCGGCTGTAGCGTGGAACGTCACAGCGTGGGCCCGCATGTGGCGTGAATCGCCACAACGGGCCGCGGGCGTCGATGAGGCACAGCGACCCCATCGATTGGGCCGCGCTCCCCCGGGGCCGTAGGGAAGGGCCGTGGCGCCTGGTCGTCCCGCGCGGGGCGGGACACATCCCCTCCACCTTGCTTGCGGGGATGGAGCGCCCCGGAGTTCCATCACATGCGGGTCACCCAAGCCGTGTGGAGCGCTCCCGTTCGCCGGGAGGAATGGGGCGTCAGAACGCCAGGTTGAGCTGCAGGGTGATGAGCTGGGAGGTGCCCGCGTCCTTGGGGATGACGACGCCGGCGGCCTCGGCGCCCGCCGCCTCCTGCTGATGGGCCAGCTGGTAGCGCAGCTTGAAGGCCAGGTGGGGCGCGTTGACGAACCAGGCGAGCTGCCCCTCGATGATGTACAGCTGGTCATCGTCCAGGTCGAAGCTGGGGTCGAGGAAGCTCAACCTGACGCCGGCATCCAGCACCTTCTTGTAGAACACGTAGTCGGCCTGCACCCACGCGCCGAAGCTGGTGAAGTTGGGCGCGCCGTTGCGTGGGTCCTGGCGGCTCAGATACGCCTCGCCGAAGAAGCTGAAGCGCCGGGCCTGGATGAAGAGGTCCACGCCGCCCGTGACGAACTTGCGCTCGCCCTCGCGGTGGATCTCGAACACGCCTGATTCAGGGTTGAAGTTCTCGGCGACCTGGTCCACGTCGCCCGCGGCGCCCTGAAGCGTGAACGAGACGTTGAGCGGGGGCGGCTCCTTGTCCCCGGACATGATGTACGGCAGCTCGCCATAGCCCGGCTTGCCCATGGGGGAGATGGTGGCGCGGGCGTTGAGTTGGTACTTCCCGGGTTCGGAGCGGATGGTGCGCAGCGGCGAGCCGCCGTAGATGCCCGCGTAGTACTCCAGGTGCTCCATGGTCCCGAAGACCGTCACCCCCTTGTCGCGGCCCGTCCAGTAGTAGTTGGCGATGGCGGCGAACTCGGGGAAGAGGATCTGCTGCGGCCCCCAGGACTCGTGTCGGCTGAAGGGCGTGTACTGCTGGCCCACGCGCAGGCCCACCTCGTCCACGGGCTGGAGCTCCACCAGCGAGTCGAGCAGGTAGATGGGGGGATCGGCCAGCTCCAGCGACGTCCAGAAGCGGATCCACGGCCGGAAGATGTTGCCGCGCATGATGGGGCGCAGGAACGAGAACGCGGTGCGCGACTCGGCCTTGCCGTCCAGGAAGACGGGCTCGATCTTGTAGGCCGCCTGCAGGCCGATGCCGAGCAGGTAGTTCCCGTCCTCCGATTGGATGTGGAAGCCGTTCTTCTCGTCGTAGCCGCCGGTGAGGCCGACCTTCTCGTCGTCCGAGTCCTCGTCGTCCTTCGCGTGGCCCACCCCGGGCACGAGGAGCCCGCCGCCCACGCTGGCGACCAGCGTCGCCACTCGCATCCAACGCATGCCATGTCCCCCACTGGACGGCCCCTACGGGGGTTCCCTCGGGGCCGCGAGGCGCACGCTGCCCACCGGGCTGGGGGCCGCCAAGCGCTCGCGGGCTCCACGCTATCGTCGAGCGGACGCCGCGCCCGGGCGCGCGACGGATGGAGGACAGCCACGTCGCGCCGGGGGGCGGCACATCACGGGCATGAAGGTGGAAGCTGTCGCGAACGTCGAGGGCCGCCTGTCGCATGCGCGGCAGACGGCCCCTGGACGACGCGCCACGTGTCGACGCGGGGCTACGGCTCCCGCTCGAGCTCCTCACGACCCGCGCCGCCCGTGCCCTGGCTGCTCGGGGCCTCTGGGGTGGCGGCGTACAGGTTGTCGCCGAACGCGTTCACCACCTGGGTGATGGCGCGCTGGGCGCGCACGCTGTTGCCCGCCTCGTCCAGGGGAGGGGAGAACGCGGCGATGGCGTAGCGACCGGGGACGACCGCGACGATGCCGCCGCCCACGCCGCTCTTGGCGGGGACACCCGCCTGGTAGAGCCACTCGCCCGTGTTCTCGTACAGGCCATTGGTGGCCATCAGCGCCAGCGTGCGCCGCGCTGTATCCGGGCTGACCACCCGCTTCCCGGTGACGGGGTTGACGCCGCCGTTGGCGAGCGTGGCGCCCATGGTGGCCAGCTGCTTGGCGGAGACGTTGACGGAGCTCTGACGGGTATAGAGGTCCAGGGCCTGCTCGCGCGGCGAGCCCAGCACGTCGTATGACTCCAGCAGGGCGGAGATGGACTGGTTGCGGGTGTTGGTCTCCGTCTCCGACTTGTAGACCTCCTGGTTGACCCCGAGCTCGTCTCCGGCGAAGTCGTCGAGGTTGCCGCTGATCTTCATCCAGCGCTCGTCCGGGGTCTTCGCCGGCAGCATGCTCACGGTGGTGATGGCGCCCGCGTTCACCAGCGGATTTCCGGCGCGGTGTTTCTCGTCCAGTTCGATGGCGATGATGGAGTTGAAGGGCTGGCCGGTCGCGTCGACGCCAATCTTGTCCTCCACCTTCTTCGCGCCCACCTCCTCCATGAGGCGCGCCAGGGTGAAGGGCTTGGCGACCGACTCGATGGGGAAGGGCTTGGACGCGTCGCCCGCGACGAACACGCGCCCGTCCACCGTCACGAGCGCGATGCCGAACAGCTTGGAGTCCACCTTGGCGAGGTACGGGATGTAGTCCGCGTTCTTGCCTTCCTTCGTCCCGCTGAACTGCTGATGGGCCTTGGCCAGGGCGCGTTGGATCTCCTGCTCGGAGGGCATGGCGTGGTCGCCGGGAGGCGTGGTCGCGCGCGCGGTGGCCGGAGGCTTCGTCGCCGTCCGTGCCCCCTGGGCCATGGTGACACCAGGAACCGCGAGGGCGAGCAGACAGCACGTGAGCAACCCGCTTTCTCGGCCGTGGACCTTGCGCTTCATGTCATCTCCTCCCAGCACGACGGGCCTTGGTGGTTGAGGAGTGGGGCGCCCGCCCCGTCGCCGCAATCCAGGGGAGGCGACCAGCAAGGCCCTCGCGCCCACGAGCCGGCGCATCGGTCGTCCAGGTCGAATGTCCCCTCCCTGGCGTCCAGGCTTCGCGGCGCGGAGGTGGCGGCTACCTTGGCCGGGCCGGCGGCGCGGGCCGCGGGAGGCCGCACGACGAAAGGAAGACGTTACATGGCGGAGCCGATGACCTCGCTGGAATCCGGTGTCCAGGCGCACCTGCTGTCCGCGGTCCTCAACCCCGAGCAGGTCCGGCTGGACGTGTGGAACCGGTTGCGCGAGGAGCTGATGCGGCTGTTGGCGAGGAGGTCGGAGCGGACCTTCTCTCCCGCCCACGTGGACCAGGTGCTCGCGCTCTTCGCGGAGGTCCACCCCATCGAACGGCTGTTCGTCTTCCCCGGCGAGGAGCGGCTCCACCGGTTGGCGGAGATGGCGCGCCGGCATGACGTGGAGGAGCTGGCCGAGGAGGTGCGGCGACTGGTGGCGCTGCTGAGCCTGCATCGGGACCGGGCGGTGCTGATCGCGGACGGGTCCGAGTGGAGGCCGGGCGTGGACGTGGACGCGCGCTTCGGTCCGGAGCGGACGCACTACTTCACGACGCTGGTGGTGGACGACATGGCGCCGGTGGACTTCGCGCGCGTGCGCCAGGGCATCCTCGACGCCCAGCGGGGGGCGCGGCAGTTCGTCTACGAGCTGCTCCAGGTGCGGTCGGTGGAGGACGCGCTGGTGGCGGTGCTGGTCAACGACGACGTGCAGGCCTGCGTCGTGCGCCAGGACCTGCCGCTGCGCTCGCGCGCCCCGGTGAAGCAGTTCCGCTCCACGCTGGAGCCGCTGCTCCAGCAGGCCGAGCGGCGCGGCGACGAGGCGGCGCTGGTGGTGGCGCGGTGGGTGCGCAGGCTGCGCCCGCACATCAACCTGTACCTCGTCACGGACGAGTCGCTGGCGGGTCGGGAGCTGCACACCGAGCGGTTGTTCGACCGCGTCTTCTACCGCTACGAGTCGCCTCACGAGCTGAACGTGACGGTGGTGGACGGCGTGCGCGAGCGCTACCGGACGCCCTTCTTCGACGCCCTGAAGGAGTACGCGTCACGACCCATCGGCAACTTCCACGCGCTGCCCATCGCGCGGGGGCACTCGGTCTACAACTCGCGCTGGCTCCGGGACATGGGGGACTTCTACGGCCCCAACATCTTCATGGCCGAATCGTCCTCCACCGCGGGAGGGCTCGACTCGCTGCTCGAGCCCACCGGCTCCATCAAGGAGGCACAGGAGAAGGCGGCGCGGACGTTCGGGGCGCGGCACACCTTCTTCGTCACCAATGGCACCTCCACGTCGAACAAGATCGTCCACCAGACGCTGCTCCAGCCGGGCGACGTGGTGCTCATCGACCGCAACTGCCACAAGTCCCACCACTACGGGCTGGTGCTGGCCGGCGCGCACACCGTCTACCTCGACGCCTATCCGGTGAAGGAGTACGCGATGTACGGCGGCGTGCCGCTGCGCGCGCTGAAGTCGAAGCTGCTCGAGCTGCGGGAGGCCGGGCGGTTGGAGCGGGTGAAGCTGGTGGTGTTGACCAACTGCACCTTCGACGGGCTCGTCTACCACCCGCAGCGGGTGATGGAGGAGCTGCTGGCGATCAAACCGGACCTGGCCTTCCTCTGGGACGAGGCGTGGTTCGCGTACGCGACGTTCATGCCCCTGGCGAGACAGCGCACCGCGATGGCGGCGGCGAAGCGGATGTCGGACCGGCTGCGTGGCCGGGAGTACCGCGAGGAATACCGGGCCTGGCGCGCTCGACGCGGGGACGGGGGCCTGTCCGGCGCCGGGGGACGTGCCCTGGACGAGCGACTGCTGCCGGACCCGGACAAGGTGCGCATCCGCGTGTACGCCACGCAGTCGACCCACAAGTCCCTGTCCGCCTTCCGCCAGGGGTCCATGATCCACGTCTGGGACGACGACTTCGAGCGGCGCGCGGCGGCGCCCCTGACGGAGGCGTACTTCACGCACATCACCACGTCGCCCAACCACCAGCTCGTCGCGTCGCTGGACCTCGCGCGGCGGCAGGTGGACCTGGAGGGCTTCGCGATGGTGAAGGAGGCGTACCAGCTGGCCATGCGCCTGCGGGAGCGGCTGCGCGAGGACCCGCTGCTGCACCGGTACCTGCGGCTGCTCGACGCGGACCAGATGGTGCCGCGGGGCTTCCGCCAGTCCGGCCTGGAGCGCTACGTCGGGCCGGGGGCGGCGACGGTGGACGAGATGACGCGCGCGTGGGCGAACGACGAGTTCGTGCTCGACCCCACGCGGCTGACGCTCTTCACCGCGCTCACCGGGCGCAACGGCTTCGCGTTCCGCAGTCAGGTGCTGATGAACCGGCTGGGCATCCAGGTGAACCACACCTCCATCAACACCGTCCTGATGAACGCCACCATCGGCGTCACCTGGGGTTCGCTGTCGTTCCTCCTGGACGGCTTGCGGCACGAGGTGGAGCTGCTCGACGCGAAGCTGGCCCAGGCGACCGAGGCGGAGCGCCGGCTGTTCGACGACCAGGTGCGGGCCATCACCGACGGGTTGCCTCCGCTGCCGGACTTCAGCGGCTTCCACGAGGCGTTCGAGCCTGAGGGTGGCGTGGGGGAGGGGGACCTGCGCACGGCCTTCTTCCTGGCCTACCGCGAGGAGAACGCGGAGTACCTGTCGCTGCCGCGGGCCGCCGACGCGCTGGAGTCGGGGCGCTCGCTGGTGTCCACGCGCTTCGTGGTGCCATACCCGCCGGGCTTCCCCATCCTCGTGCCGGGCCAGCGCGTGAGCCCGGGCATCGTGGAGTTCATGCGCAAGCTCGACGTGAAGGAGGTCCACGGCTACCGGCCGGAGCTGGGGCTGAGCGTCTTCACCGAGGACGCGCTGGAGCGGGTCGCCTCGCGCGGGCTGGAGTTCGAGCCGTCGGGGCGGCTGGAGTGGACGCCGGACGGTCAGCCGCCCCCGTCCCCCCACTGAGTCGGGCTAGCGGTTGCATTCGGGCGCGCCCGCCGTCGCCGTCCTGGCCAGGGGGAGCGAGAAGTAGAACGTGCTCCCGAGTCCGGGTTGGCTCTCCACCCAGACCTCTCCGCCGTGGGCCTCCGTGATTCCCTTGACGATGGAGAGTCCCAGGCCCGCGCCTTCCTTGCCGGTGCGCGCCTGCCAGAAGGGCTCGAAGAGGTGGGGGAGGTCGTCGGCGGCGATGCCAGCGCCGGTATCGCTCACGGAGCAACGCATGCCGTCCGCGAAGGGTTCGGCTCGCAAGGTGATGCATCCGCCGGTGGGGGTGAACTTGAGGGCGTTGCCCAGCAGGTTCGAGAGGAGCTGGAGCACGCGCTCGCGGTCCACGTAGACGGGGGGCGTGTCGTCAGGCACCTCCAGCCGCAGGTGGACATCCTGGGCCTCGGCGAGCGCGCGGTGCAGCTCCAGTGCTTCCCGGAAGAGGGCCTGGGTCGGCTCGACCCGTCGCTCCACCGTGAGGCGGCCTCCCTGCATGCGCGCCACGTCGAGCAGGTCCTCGATGAGGTGGGTCGCGCGGCTGACGGCCTTCTGGATGGAGGCCAGCGGGCGTGTATCGTCTGGATCTCGCTGGGACCCCGGACGCTTGAGCAGGCTCCTGGCGCTCAGGGCGATGATGTTGAGGGGCGAGCGCAGGTCGTGCGCGACGATGCGCAGCACCTCGTCGCGCAGGTGGGTGGCCTGTTCGGACTGGGCATGCAGGCTCGCGTTGTCGATGGCGAGTCCCGCCCGGCGCGCCATCTCCTCGGCCAGCGTGAGGTCCCGCTCCTCGTAGCGACGCCCCGACTCGGAGGTGGACAGCATGAGGATCCCCACGGTGCGTCCCCGGGCGGGCAGCGGAACGATGAGGGAGGAGCGCGGGGCGAGCCGGACCATCAGGTCCTCGTGTCGCTCATCCTCCGCCAGCTCGTGGAGCAATGAGGCCGGTATCTCCGGAACCAGCATCGGCCGCCCCGTCTCGATGACCTGGGCGGGCAGGTGGCCGGGTTCGAAGGGCACGAGGGGATATTCCCGCAGCAACTGCTCCAGCAGGCGGCTCTTCTCGGGGGTGCTGGCCCGGCCCGTCTGGGCGATGAGGCGCCCCTGGGCGTCGAGCGTCGCGGCGACGCACTGGTCCGCCATCGACGGGACCAGCAGTTGTGACACCGTGAGGAGGGTCGTCTCGGGGTCCAACGAGCTGGCGAGGATGGGACCTGTCTCGGCGAGCAGGCGCCGGGCCTCCTCGACGTACTTTCGTTCGGTGATGTCCTGGATTTGAGAGATGAAGTACAGCGGCGCGTCCCGCGCGTCGCGGATGAGCGAGACGGTCAGCATCGAGGTGATGACCTGACCTCGCTTGTGGAGGTAGCGCTTCTCCAGTTGATAGGTGTCGCGCTGGCCGCGCAGCAGCGCTCGCACCTGGTCCAGGTCCTTCGCCAGGTCGTCGGGGTGGGTGATGTCCTGGAACGTGCGCTGGCGCAGCTCCTCCTGCGTGTAGCCGAGCATGTCGCACAGGGCGCCATTCACGGTGCGGAAGCGCCCGTCCAGGTCGACCAGGGCCAGGCCGATGGGGGCGTGCTCGAAGGCGGCCCGGAACAAGGCCTCACGGTTGCGCAGCTCTTCCTCCGCCCGGACGCGCGCGCTGACGTCGCGCACGATGACGGTGAGCTGGACCGTCTCGTCCACCTGGATGGAGGCGATGGTGGCCTCGGCGGGGAACTCCTCGCCGTCCTTGCGGCGCCCGAGCAGCGGACGGCGTCCACCCAGCCCCCGCGCGACGCCGTCATCGACCTCGAGCGCCTCCAGGCCGTTGGGGAGCAGCAGGTCCAGCTCGCGCCCCACGGCCTCGTCCCGGGTGTACCCGAAGACGTGCTCCGCGGCGGTGTTGTACAGGGTGATGCGGCGGGCGGGGTCGATGGTGATGATGGCGTCGGCCGCGTGGTTGACGATGTTGGCGAAGCGGGCCTCGGACAGCCGCAGGGACTGCTCGCTGGCGCGCTGGAGCGCGTCCATCCCGGAGAGGGCGTTCGCGTTGCGCGCCAGGATGGCCAGGAACGCGGCCACCGTGACGAGCGCGAACGCCGAGCTGCTGAACGGCAGGCTCCGCACCCCGAGCCGCTCGCTGAACAGCCGGAGCCCCCAGACGAGGAGCGGCAGCAGGACGGTCGCGGGGAGGAGCCGGCGCGCCATGAGGCCCCCGGCGTCGTTGCGCAGCAGCACGCCCATCAACCCATGACGCGGGTGCACGGAGAGGACTCCGATCGACAGCAGCAAGAGCAGCAGCGCCGTGTGCACCGCGACCGGGTAGTAGGGCAGCAGGTGTCCCATGCCGTCCGGCCGGGGCTCCTCCAGGTAGACGTAGCTGATGAGCGCCTGTCCGGCGAGGATGGCCACCAGTAGCGCGACGGGCCGCGCGGGATGCCAGCCCCGCCGCGTCTGGACATGGAGCAGCAGCAGCGCCGCGCCGAGCAACGCGAAGCAGCTCGCCGTCAGGGGGGCGGGGCGGCCCGGGGTCCTGGGGGGCAAGGTCCGCACCTTGTCGTCGAACAGCAGGTGGTCGATGCCCAGGTCGACGGAGAACAGGTATTCGACCAGCGTGCCCAGCCCCAGAACCAGCACGCCCACGGCGAGCGCCTGACCCACGCGACGGGAGGCGGGGCGGGTGTTCTCGCCGAGCAACCACAACGAGGCCCCGCAGAGCAGCAGGCCCATGGCGGTGTTGGGCATCATCGCCCCAGCGCCCGGCGTGGAGACGACGAGGATGAGGCCGCGTGCGCCCAGGACCCAGCCGAGCAGGACGACGAGCGTCACCGCGACGGTGAACAGGCACACCGCGGGGACCAGCCTGTCGAGCACCCACTCGAACCGTCGGAGGGAATGGGTTCGTCTCGCTGCCGTCATGGTGGAGGCGGTGGCCCTAGCGAGGTTCGAGGATGGGATGGGACTGCTTCCTCGAACGTGGTGCCGCGCCACCGCCCGGGCCAGCGGTGCGCTCGCGGGAGGCCCCGCGCCCGGTCGGCGGGCCGTGGCGTGCCCTCACCCTGGCGGGGAGGGCGGGGCCTGCTCGGGGGCATGGGGTCGTTCCCAGCGGATCCACCGCAGGTCCTTCACGACCAGGGTGTAGAGCACCGGCACGAGCAGCAGCGTGAGCACCGTGGCCACCGTGAGGCCGCCAATCTGGGCGTAGCACAGCGGTTGCCACAGCGGGCCGCCGTGCAGCGCGAGCGGGAAGAGGCCGAGCACGGTGGCGGCCACCGTCACCAGCACGGGCCGCAGGCGGTGCACGCCCGCGTCGAGCAGCGCCTCGCGCAGAGGGTCGCCGCGCTCGTGTGCCTCCTCGATGTAGTCGAAGAGCACGATGATGTGGCTGACGATGACGCCCATGAGGCTGATGATGCCCAGGAAGGCCATGAAGCTCAGGGGCGCGCCCATGACGACCAGCGACACCACCGCCGCCATCGCCCCGAAGGGCAGGGTGGCGAAGACGACCAACGGCTTGACGGCGTCGCGGAACTGGATGACCAGCATCACGTAGATGGCGACGATAAGCAGCCCGAGCACGACCATCATGCTGGCGAAGCTCTTCTTCTGCTCCTCCTCCTCGCCGCCGACCTCCAGCGTGTAGCCCACGGGGAGGCTCGCCTGGAGCGCCTCGAGGCCCGGCCGGGCCTCCTTCATGACCTCGGAGGGAAGGACACCGGCCTGGGGGAAGGTGGAGACGGTGATGGTGCGGAACTGGTTGCGACGGCGGATCTTCTCCGTCTGGAGCGAGTACGTCACGCGGGACACCTGCCGCAGCGGCACCTTCTGGGGCGTGGTGGTCGAGCTGACATAGAGGTTCTCCACGTCACCGAGCTGGGCGCGCTCCTCCGCGCGCAGCCGCGCCACGATGTCGATCTGGTGGATGCCCTCGTTGAGCTGGCCCACCGTCATGCCGTTCATCGCCACCGCGGACGAGGTGGCCACGTCCAGGTTGGTGACGCCGGCCAGGTTGGCCCGGTCCGGGTCCACCTCCAGCTTCACGGAGAAGGTGTCGCTGCCCCAGTCGTCGCGCGTGCGCGCGGTGCCCGGCAGCGAGCGGAACAGGGCCTTGGCGCGGTCCGCGACGAGCCGCAGCTGGGTGATGTCCTCGCCGGAGACGCGGATGGACACGGGGATGCCCACGGGCTTGCCCGTCTCCAGCTCCCGGACGTCCACGCGCGCGCCCGCGATGCCCTGGGACAGGCGCTGCTGGAGCAGCGGCACCAGGACGCGGGTGTCCTCCTTGTCCCGCACCTGGACCACGAGCTGCGCGTAGTTGAGCTGTTGCAGCTCCGGCGCCACGGAGAACCAGAAGCGCGGCCCACCGCCTCCGATGAACTCCGTCACCGACTCGAGGACGCGCCGGGGCTGTCCGTCGTCCCCCGGGTGCGCGGCGCCATATTCCTGGCACACCTGCTCGATGAGGGTGGTGGCCTCGCGGGCCTTGTCCCGCGTCGCGGCGAGGGTCGCGTCCTCCGGCAGCCAGACGTCCACGTAGGACAGATAGGAGAGGTCCTTGGGGAAGAAGGCGGACTTGACGCGCGTGCCCACGAGCACGCCCGCGACGAGCACCGCCAGCGCGATGAAGAAGACCTTCACGCGGTGGTCGATGGCCATTCCCACCAGCCGCTGATACCGGGAGGCGAAGCTCCGGCGGGCGCGGACGGGGTCCTCGGGGGGCGGGGGCGGCGGGGCGCGCAGCAGGGTTCCGCCGAGCAGGGGGATGAACGTCATGGACACGATGCGCGAGGCGACGAGCGACAGCGTGAGCACGACGGGCAGGGTGCGGATGAAGCGTCCCGTGTCGCCGGGCAGCGACAGGAAGGGCAGGTAGGCGGCGATGTTGGTGAGCGTGGCGAAGAGGATGGCGGTGGCGAGCTTGGTGGGCCCCAGCCACGCGGCGATGCGCGGCGCCCAGCCCATGGACAGCGAGCGCTTGATGGCGTCGCTGGCCACCACCGGGTCGTCCACGAGCAGGCCCAGCGCGATGATGAGCGAGGCGATGGAGATCTGCTGCAGGTCCACGCCGAACAGGTGCATGAGCCCGAACGTCATCGCCAGGGTGATGGGGATGGACAACGCCAACAGCAGCGCGGTGCGCCACTCCCAGAAGCCGATGAGCGCCACGAGGACGACCAGGATGATGGCCTCGTAGAGGGAGGACATGAACAGGTCGACGTTCTCCTCCACCTGGAGCGGCTGGTCGGAGGTCCGGCGGATGACCAGGTCCTCGGGGAGCAGGCGCCCGACCCGCGCGAGCTCCGCGCCGACGGCCTCCCCGAAGTGGTCGATCTGCTCGCCGGGCCGCATGTTGACGGCGAGGGTGATGGCCCGGTCCCGGTGGAAGTTCCCCTGGTCGTCGCGGGAGTCGAGGTAGTTCAAGAAGCGCGGCGGGCTCTGGTAGTCGCGCCGGATGTCCACCAGGTCGCGCAGGTACACGGGGGCGCCGCCCGCGCTCTGCGTGGCGAGGATGTCGCCAATCTGCGTCTCGCTGGTCAGCTCGCCGGACGGATCGATGGTGACGCTCTTGCCGCCAATCTCCAGGATGCCGCCAGGGGCGGTGATGTTGCGCGCGGAGATGAGGTTGGCCAGGCCCGACTGGTTGATGCCGTAGGAGGCCAGCCGCTCCTGGGAGTACTCCAGGTAGATGCGCTCGGGGAGGACGCCCGTGCGGGTGACCTTGGAGACGACCGGCAGGCGCTGGAGGTGGCGCTGGATGGAGTCCGTGAAGTCGTCGAGCTGACGGTGGCTGTAGCGGTCCCCCGCGTGGGCCTCCAGCCGGGCGCGGGTGTCCTTCGGGTCGCGCACGACGATGGCCGGCCAGACGTCGGGGTGCAGCTCGGAGAGGCTCAGGTGGTCCTGGGCGAAGGCGCGCAGGTGGGCCAGCAGCGTGGCGTCGTCCAACGGGGTGGCCATGTCCACGCCGATGAAGCCGGGGCTCTGGATGAACCGCGCGTCGCCCGTCTCGTCCAGCGTGTCGAAGTAGCGGCGCGCCTGGTCGCCCAGCCGCTGCATGGACGACGCGTTGATGGACGGCGGGAAGCTCACCACCACGGTGGCGCGGGGCGCGCCGGCCGGGGTGGACGCGGACGCGCGGACGTCCTCGATGGCGTGGGCGACGGCGCGCGCGCGCAGCTCCAGCTCCACGTCGTTCGCCTTGGGGCTGGCCACCGTGAGCATCAACGTGGCCGTGTCCCCGAAGTCCTTCAGGAAGTTGATGGGGCCCGCGCCGGAGGGCAGGTCGCGAATCGTGGCGAGCCGCCCCTGGATGTCGTCGAACTCCCGGTCGCGGTCCGTCACGTCCTCCTTCAGCGTGACGTAGACGACGGCCAGGCTGGTGCGGCTGATGGATTCGATCTTCTCGACGCTCGAGTTCTCGGAGACCTTCTGTTCGATGCGCCGGGTGACGAGCTGTTCGATCTTCTCCGCCTCGGCGCCGGGCCACAGGCAGGTGGCCACCGCCACGCGCACCGCGATGACCGGATCCTTGGCCTTGGGCATGCGGAAGTAGCCGAACACGCCCCACGCCAGGGTGAAGACGAGGAACACCCAGGCCACCTGGCGCTGCTCCGTGAAGAAGCGCGCGGTGTTGTGCTTGTGGGCCACCAGCCGCCGGTCGCGCTCCAGCTCCGCCGACCCGGACGTGGGGGCGCTCAAGGAATCACCTCCACCGGCTCCCCGTCGGACAGGAGGCTGGCGCCGGTGACGACGATGCGCTCCCCGGCCTTCAGCCCCTGCTTCACGGGGATGACGTTGCCCAGGTACTCGCCCAGCGTCACGTCGCGGAGGCGGGCCACGGGCTTGCCGTCCTTCTCCTCGAGGACGAAGACGGCGAACGCGTTCGGGTTCTTCGTGGAGCGGACGATGGCGGACAGGGGGATGAGCAGCTCCGGCTCCGCCTGCCGCGTGCCGCCGCCGCGCAGGGAGAGCGCGGCCACCATGCCGGGCTTGAGGCGCTGGTCCGCGTTGGGGATGGAGACCTCCACCGCGAACACGCGGCTCTTCGGGTCGGCGGAGGGCGCGATGCGGGAGATGCGGCCCTCGAACTCCTGGCCGGGGAAGGCCTGGGTGATGACGGCCTGGGGCGCGCCCAGCCGGACGCTGGGGAGCAGGGTGTCCGGGACGCCGAACACCACCCGCACGCTGCGGGTCTCCGCGACGGAGAAGGCGATGGTGCCGGGCGCGGCGAGCATGCCCACCTCGATGGCGCGCTTGAGGACGACCCCCGTCAGCGGCGAGCGCAGCTGCGTGTCATCCAGCGCGGTGCGGGCTTCCTGGACCCGGGCGCGCGCGACGTTCGACGCCCCCGCGGCGCTGTCCCGCTGGGTGCGGGCCGAGTCGAGCTGGGCGGGCGTGGACACCTGGGCGGCGACGAGCTTCGACGTGCGGTCGAAGTTGATCTGCGCCTGCTCCTCGGCGGCGCGGGCCTGGGCGAGCGCGGCCTGGGCCTCGGCGAGCTTCTGCAGGTAGTCCGTCTTCCGCAGTGACGCCAGCTCCATGCCCTCGCGCACCTCGTCACCCTCCTGGATGAGGTGCGTCTGGCCATCCACGCCGCGGACCCGGGTGATGGACTCCACGTAGCCGCCGACCTTGAAGGCCAGGTCCACGCGCGTGGCGGGCTGTATCTCCGCGGAGAAGCGCGCGTCCGCGATGGTCCCCGCGCGTCCCACGGTGGACACTCGCACCGCCGTGGGGGGCGCGGGCGCGGGAGCGTGGTTGCCGCAGGCGAGCCCGGAGAGGGCCCACCCGACGAGTGCCAGGGCCTGGAGCGACGTCCTCATGGCGCGACGGACTCCTGCGCGTCACGTGCGTGACGGGAGTGGGGGGCCAGGGCGGCAGGTGGGACCTGTCGCCCGGCGCGGGAAGCTCACCACGGCGGAGCGCGAGCGCGGGTGTGGGGGCGGTGGGGCGGCTTGCGCCTGTCACGCGAGCAACAGGGTTGGGGGCCGGCGTGCTCAGAGGACGACGAGCAGGCCCAGCGAGGCTGTCGGGTAGACCTGTCGCAGCTTCAACTCCCCCGTGGAGATGCGCAGCTCGCGCACGTCCGTGAAGGTGAAGCCCGGCCCGCCCCGCGCCACCAGCCCCAGGCGCCCCGCGCCCGGCCGCCACGTGACGCCCACCGCCGGCTCCAGGAAGGCGGCCGTGCTGGCGTTCTGCAACGAGCCCTTGCCCGCGCGCGCCACGAACTCCTCGAAGCCCGCCGTCACGCCCACGAAGGAGCGGAGCGTGCCGTTGAACAGCGTCACCAGCGTGTAGCGGGCATCCGCGCCCACCGCGTAGTTGAGCTTCACCTCGCCCAGCTCCGCCCCCTCGAACCGCGTCCGCACGCCCACCGAGTTGCCCCACTGGCCCCCACGCCCCACCAGCCCGAAGCTCACCGGCCCGTCATAGGTCGGCGAGATGTCCAGCCGCACGCCGTACATGGACGCGTCCAGCGCCGGCGGCTGCAGCTCCACCAGCACCGAGCCCCGCCGCTCCCGCTCGTGCGGCGGCACCTGCTCCGCCGCGTCGTCCGCCAGCGCGGGCGCACCGGCCAGGGGGAGGACCGCCAGCAGCACCTTCGCCACGCTCTTCGACCGGATGCTCATCGCCATCTCCTTGGGTTTAGTCGTTCGACTAACTTAGTTACACGGCTAACTAAGACGGGGCCTGGGGGAAGTCAAGGCGACCGGCCAATCGAGGTGGCGGGTGCTTGCGGGTAGGTGTCTGGCGTCCTATGGGGGATGGATGGCCCGTGCACGCACCAGGAAGGCGGCTCCCGAGGCTCCCGTGGCGGAGTCCCAGGGGGGCTCTGACGCTCGCGAGCGGCTCATCGCCGCCAGTGCCCGCGTGCTGGCGGAGCGGGGGTACGACGCGACGACGGTGAAGGAAGTGGCGCGCGTCGCGGGGGTGAACCAGGGGCTGGTCCACTATTACTTCGGCAGCAAGGACGCGCTGCTGCTGGCCACCACGCGCGAGCACAGCCAGCGCTACGCGGCCGAGCTGCGCCGGCTGCGCGAGGAGACACCGCCCGAGAAGCTCGCGGATGCCAGCTTCGCGTTCGGCGCGGAGCTCCTGCGCGCCGCGCCCGAACTGGTGCGGCTGCGCTACGAGCTGTTCGCGCTGGGGTTGCGCAACCCGGAGCTGACCTCGGCCGTGTCGGAGCTGTTGTGCCTGGGCGACCTGGAGGTGGCGCGGACGGTGGCCGCGTACCGGGGCGCGGACCCGGAGCATCCGGAGCCCGTGGACCGTCACTACGGCGCCCTCATCAAGGCGTGCATCGACGGGCTGTCGCTCCAGCACGTGCTCGACGCCCGCTTCGACGTCGCGCCGGTCTACGCGCTCCTGCAGCGGATGATTCTGCTGAGCGTGGGGAGCGGCGCCAGCGCGAAGCCCCCGCGACGGGGAGGCAAGGCCCAGGGGCGGCGAGCGCTCCCCCGGCCTCGGCGCCGGAGCCCCCGGCCCCGGCGCCGCTGAGGCGGGGCGGCTCAGAGCGGCGTGGGCCGTCCGGGCGTGAGGATGCGCACGCGGTCATCGCCGGAGAAGGCGGCGCGCACCTCCGGCTCCTCCGAGAGGGGCTCGAAGGTGGCGTAGTGCATGGGGACGATGATGGACGGCCGGAAGTACTTGCGGATGGCGAGCGCCGCCGCGCGCGGGTCCATCGCCCAGCGTCCGCCGCCCGCCGCGACGAGCACGATGTCCGGGTGGAACAGCTCCTGGATGAGCGCCATGTCGCCGAACAGCCACGTGTCACCCGTGTGGTAGAGCGAGCGCCCGTCCGCGAAGGTGAGGACGTAGCCCAGGGGGCGCCCTCCCGGGTCGGTCGAGTGCATCGCGGGGACGGCGTCCACGCGCACGTCTCCCAACTGGAAGCCGCCGCCCACGTTGACGCTGTGCTGCTGGGCCTCCGGAATGCCCATGGCGCGCAGGTGCTCGCCGGTGCTGACGACGAGCGCGCCGGTGACGCGCGCCAGCTCCGGCACGTCGCTGGCGTGGTCGCCATGGGCATGGGTGACGAGGAGGGCCGCGGGCTTCTCCTTCGCGAAGCGCGAGGGCTCCTTCCACGCGGCCGGGGTCTTCGGGTTGTCCTTCAGCCACGGGTCGATGAGCAGGCGGGTGCCGCCCGGGGAGACGACCTCGAAGGCGGCGTGACCGAGCCACGTCACGCGCGGCGCGCCGCCCGCGGGCGCGGGCTTCGCGGTGGTGCTCGTGTCCGGGCTGGCGCGTCCGGGCGCGGGGGTGGGAGGGGCGGCCCACGTGGGGAGCGCCGTGAGGTGGAGGGCGAGCAGCAGCGGCGGGATGAAGCGGAGGTCACGCATCGGTCGATTCCTCGGGCAGCGGGGCCGCGTGAAGCGGCGCCGGGTCGCGAGGAATAGGCGGGGGCGCGTGCCCCGGGCTTGGGCGTTATTGACGCGGGCGCAGCGCGCGGGCGAACTGGCCCGGCGTCATGCCCACGATGCGCCGGAAGTGGCGGTTGAGCTGGCTCTGGTCGCACAGGCCGACCTCGGCGGCGACGTCCGTCGCGGACCACCCCTGGGCCAGCAGCGTGCGGGCGCGGGCCACGCGCAGGTGGGTGACGTACTCGTGCGGGGGCAGCCCCAGCCGCGCGCGGAACAGCCGCAGCAGGTGGAACTTGTCCATGCCTACCGCGGCCGCGAGCACGTCCAGGCCCACGTTCCGGGTGTAGCTGGCGTGCAGGAAGTCCCGGGCTCGGAGCACGGCCGGGGGATGCGGGGGCGGGGGGCGGGGCGCGGGGCCCCGGGCGTATTCGGAGAGCAGCGCGTCCAGCGTCTCGCAGACGCGCGTGTCGAGCTCCAGCGGGTCGGGGGCGCGCGAGCCCAGCGTGGCCAGGAGCGCGCCCGCCATGGCCTCCAGGCGCCCACCTCCATGACTCAGGACCTCCCGCAGGCGCGGTGTGCGCTCCAGTCCGAGCCCGGCCGCGGCGGTGTCCACCAGGGTGGGGGAGAAGGCGACCGACTGCGCGGTGACGGGGGCGTGGACCCGCTCGTCGCGGTGGACCTCGCCGGGTTCCTTGAGCTTGAGCCTGGGACCGGCGACCTGGGTCCACACGCGCCCGCGATACCAGAAGTCGAACCCGCCGCTGGACGTCACGGTGATGACATACGCGGTGGAATGCCCCACCCACAGTCGTGTGTCACCCTCCACCCGTGAGATCATGACGTCGGGTGCCCCAGGGGGGCGCCAGGAGGTGATGGCGGCGGGAGACGCGGAGGGCATGTATCGTCCTGGGTGATGTCTATCTCACGTTTGGACGGGTTCACGCGGCTCGGAGCGTCGTGACATGGGCCGGCGGCGCGAGTAAAGCGCGGGTAACGGCGTTTTCTGGCGGTCGAGCAGGCCGGAGGAAGACAGATGCCAGGAGCCACAGGCGGACAAGGCTCGGGGGGCGCGCGAGTGGGAACGGATGCAGAAGGGGCGGGGGTGCTGCGGGCGGTGCGGTCGCTGGTGGAGCTGGAGCAGACGGAGCAGGCCGCGCAGCTCTACGAGGAGATGGGCGCGTCGCAGCGCGAGCGGCTCCAGCAGCAGGCGGCCCGTCGTCCCGCGAAGGAGCGCCGTGGGTTCGTGGAGGTGCTGCGCCGGGCCCGGGACTTCCTGGGCGCCGCCAGGCTCATGGACGGCAGTGGCGACGATGCCACCGCGGCCGACCTGTATCTCCAGAGCGGCCAGTACCTGGAGGCCGCCGAGGCGTTGCTGCGCGCGGGGGACGCCGAGCGCGCGGCGGCGGCCTTCGAGCGGGCCGGGGCGCTGGAGCGGGCGCTGGAGGTGTACCGGAAGCTGGGGGCGCGGGAGGCCATGGCCCAGTGCCTGGCCCGGCTCAAGCGCCCCTTCGACGCGGCGGATGTCTACCGCGACCTGGGGCAGCCGCACGCGGAGGTGGAGGTGCTCGGCGGTGTCACGCCGGAGGACCCGCGCTACGTGGAGGCCGTGCTGCGCATGTGCCGGCTGCTGGACGTGGAGGGGTTCACGCACCGGGCGCTCGCGGTGCTGGTGGACGCGATGACCAGCTCCGACGTCGCGCGCGCGGAGTCCTCCGTGGTGACGGAGAAGGCGCGCCTGTTGCGGCGCATGGGCATGGAGGCGGAGGCGGAGGCGGTGCTCGGCCGGCGGACGACGCCCAGCACCATGCCCGTGGCCAACGGCTATCGCTTCCTGAAGGCCATCCCCATCTTCGGCGAGCTGTCGCTGGAGGACATGAAGGACCTCTACCGCCAGGCACGCCAGGTGGTCATCGCCCAGGGCGCGGTGGTGCTGGAGAAGGGCGACCCGGGCGTGGGGCTGCTCGTCCTCCTCGAGGGCACTGTGGACGTCTTCAGCGGCGCGGAGCCCGACGCCCGACACCTCAACACCCTGGGGCCGGGCGCGCACCTGGGGGAGATCTCCCTGGTGCAGGACGCCACGGTCTCCGCCCACGTCCGGGCGCGCACGGCCGTGCGGGCGCTGCGCATCAGCCGCACGGCCTTCGAGCACTACCTGGATACCCACGAGGCGGCGGCGCTGCGCATCTACCGCCTGTTCACGCAGAACCTGGCGGCCCGGGTCCGCGCCTTGAGCGCGTGACGGGCCGCCGCGTCCGCCGCTCAGAGCGAGAGGATCGTGAGCGACACGGAGCCGCTGACCTGCGTGAGCCCGCCCAGGCCCAGGCACGAGCTCAGCCCGGGCGACTGGACGATGACGGTCTCGATGGCCGTGGCCCCCGCGAACTCACCGGTGACGACGGTGCCGGTCATCTGGATGATGTTGGTGACGCCGATGATGGTGCTGGAGGCGCTGTACTGGAACGTGCTGGTGGTGCCGGTGTTCCAGCGGATGGTCTGCAACCCGGAGGCGTTGCCCCCCAGGCACGACAGCTTGCCCAGGCCCTGCAGCGTCGCGGTGCCCGAATCGATGATGCTGCCGGTGGTCGACGTGCACAGGCCGAACGTCGCGTTGCTGGCCACCGCGGTGTCGAGCGCCGCGGTGAAGGTCAGGCCCGGCGTGTAGGTGATGCTCTCGTGTCCCAGCAGGCAGGACAGGTGCACGAGCGGAATCTGCGCCATCGCCGCGGGCGCCGCGAAGAGCCCCAGCAGCAGGCCCAACTTCGACAGCCAGGCGCAGCGTGAGAGCAGGAAGGGGAGCGGGTTCTTTCGAGGGGTTGGGGTGGAGCCCACGGGACCTCCGGAGTGACGGGAGGCAGAGGGATAGGAATTCCTCGAATCCGTGGCATCGAGCACTCGGGGACGGGCCGGCGTGAGCACGGCGACACTCCCCGGCCCGGGGCACGCACGCGCCCGGGCGCGGGTGTCACCGCGTCACTTCCACTTGCAGCCCTTGATCTTCGCGCACAGCGGCTGCGTCGTGGCGGTCGAGCACTTCACCGCCACGCCCATGCACCTGCGGGCGGCATACGAGTACAGGCAGCCCGGCTGGCTGGTGCAGAACATCTCGGAGTACACCGCGCAGAAGGTCGGCGTGCCGGTGCATTGCTTGCCGTCGCCGCCCGTGGGCGCCGCGTCTTCCTCCGCGGGCTTCGCGTCGCCGTCCGCGCTCGTGCCGCCGCCGGCCTTCGCGTCGGTCTCAGGCTTGGGTGGGGGCTCGGCGGGCCGGGCCTGCGCCTGGGCCGGAGCGGCTGTCTTGGGGGCCTGGGCGGCGGCGCGAGTCGCCGGGTCGGAGGCGGTGGCCTCGCGTCCCTCCGCGCCCGAGCGACCGCATGCCAGCAGCCCCACGGCCACCAGCCCCACCCAACATCCCTGCCAACGCGTGCGGCGAACCATCTCTCGTCGTCCTTTCCCCTGGGAGTCCGGCTCCTCCTCGGAGGGCGTGGAGCGGCAGTCTATGGCGGTTCGCTCGGCTCGCGAGGGGTGGTGGGGCCCGGCGGGTGCGGCCGACCCAAGGGGTGGGTCCTTTTCGCGCGACGGTCATCGACGGATGGCTGGCTGGCGGGTAACATGCCGCGGTTCATGGCCAGGAAGGACGGCGCCGGAGATGATCCCGACCGGGGGCGGCGCATCGGAAAGTACGAGATCCTCACGCGTCTCTCGATGGGAGGGATGGCGGAGCTGTTCCTCGCGTTCACGTCGGGACCGGGTGGCTTCCGCAAGTTCGTCGCCGTCAAGCAGATCCTCCCGGACATCAAGAAGGACGAGCAGTTCGTCCAGATGTTCCTGGACGAGGCGCGCATCACCGCGGCCTTCTCGCACGCGAACATCGGCCAGGTGTTCGACCTGGGCGAGGACGGCGGTGAGCTGTACCTGGCCATGGAGTTCCTGCCCGGGCAGAACCTGGAGCAGGTCGTCAAGGCCGCCTCCCGCCGGCAGTACGCGTTGCCGGTGGGCTTCATCGGCCGGGTGATCCGCGATACCTGCCTGGGCCTGCACTACGCGCATCACTTCACCGACCCGTCGGGCCGGCCCGTGGCGGTGGTGCACCGCGACGTGTCGCCGAAGAACGTGATGCTCACCTACGACGGCGTCGTGAAGGTGATCGACTTCGGCATCGCCAAGGCGCGCGGGCGGCTGGGGCGCACGCAGGTGGGCACGGTGAAGGGGACGAGCGGCTACATGTCCCCCGAACAGGTCCGCGGCCACGCCATGGACGGTCGCAGCGACCTGTTCTCCGTGGGCGTGATGCTGCACGAGCTGCTCACCGGGCAGCGGCTGTTCAACGGCCCCCACGAGGCCGCGGTGATGTTGCAGATCGTGGAGAGCGAGATCACCTCCCCCCGCGCGGGCAACCCGGACATCCCGGAGGCGCTCGACGCGGTGGTGATGCGGGCGTTGTCGCGCGACGTGGCGCACCGCTTCGCCAGCGGCCGGGAGATGGCGCGCGCCATCGAGGCGGCGCTCGGCCCGGAGCTGTTCGACGAGGACGGCATCACGCAGGTGATGGGCGAGCTGTTCGAGGAGAAGCGCCAGAAGACGCGCACGCTGCTCGAACTGGCCAGCAGCGCGGAGGACGCGCGGGTCAGCGAGGCGGCCGGCGCCCTCCAGCAGGAGGAGGCCGGGGAGCCGCAGCCCACCGAACAGCACAAGGTCGCCCCCAAGGCGCGCCCGCCGGCGTCGGGCAGCGCGCCCAAGCCCATGCCCCAGCGGCGCCCCTCGGTGAGCACGGACCCGGAGGTCCAGACGCGCGCGGGCACCACCACGCCCCGGCCCACGCCCCAGCGGCGCCCCTCGGTGGGGACGGATCCGGAGCTCCAGACGCGCGTGGGCGCCGGCAGCGGCCCCAAGGCCGTGCCCCAGCGCCGCGCTCCGGGCGAGCCCGCCTCGGCGACGCCGCGCAAGCCCCGTCCCGCGCTGGAGGCGTCGAACCCCCGTCCGGCCCGCCGCGGCGCGTCCGTGGACGAGGACGTTGCGGACGCCTCCGAGGAGGCGCTGGACGAGGCGAGCGACCTGTCCACGCAGCAGTTCCGCACCCGGCCTCCGCGACCGGGCGCGCGAGGCGCGGCGCGCGCGGCGTCCCGTGCCCCGGAGCGCTCGGAGACTCCCCGGCAGACCCCCGCCGCCAAGGCGCCGTCGCGCTGGGGCGGGCGGGTGGCGCTGCTCGTCCTGCTGGCGGCGGTGGGGTACGCGGCGACGCTGCCCATCGTCCGCGCGCAGTTCATGCCCGCCTACGAGTCCGCGCGTGCCTGGGTGAAGGCCGAGCTGGACCCGGCCCCGCACAAGGATCCGGCGTCGGACGCGCCCTGGCCGCCCCCGCAGAAGTCCGGGCCGCCTCCGGGCTTCCCGGGAGCCCCCACGGCGCCTGATCCGCGGCCGGGGGCGCAGGCCGCGGCCCAGCCCGCGCCGGAGACCCCGCCCGAAACGCAGCCGTCCGCCCCTCCGGAGGAGGCGCCAGCCGCCGCGAAGTCCCCGGCGACGGGGACCTCCGGCGTCAAGACGGCGTCCGCCACCACGCCCGCCGCGCGGACGGGGAAGGGGAGCGAGCCCACGAAGCCGCCCACCCGCAAGGCGAAGGCGGCCGAGCCGAAGGCGACTCCGGAGCAGGAGCCGGTCACCACCGTGACGCAGGACCCGGACGCGCTGGCCGAGGTCATGGACACGACCACGACCAAGGGCGCCGCGAAGGCGGGGCTCGGGTGGATCACGCTCTACACGGTCCCCCGCGCGGCGGTGTTCGACGGCTCCACGCAGCTGGGCACGACGCCGCTGCAGAAGTTCCCGCTCCCGGTGGGGACCTACCGCCTGCGGGTGGTGGACCCCACGAGCCCCGACGCGCCGAGCAAGCTGCTGGCCGCGCCCGTCAAGCCGGGCGTCGTCACCAAGCTCCAGATCCGCCTGTCGGACCTCCCTCCGTACAAGGAGTGAGCGGCGTCCTTGACGCTGCCGGACCCCCTCACTAGGGTCCGCGCATCTCTCCTTCGACGCACTGCGAGAAGGACCTCCAAGCCTATGTATTTCCAGGATTTGATCTTCACGCTGCAGAAGCATTGGGCCGACCAGGGCTGCATCGCCACGCAGCCCTACGACCTCGAGGTCGGCGCGGGCACCATGGCCCCCTACACGTTCCTGCGGGCGCTCGGGCCGGAGCCATGGAACGTGGCGTACGTGCAGCCCTCCCGGCGCCCCGCGGACGGCCGCTTCGGGGAGAATCCCAACCGCCTGTTCCAGCATCACCAGTTCCAGGTCATCCTGAAGCCCGCGCCCAAGAACGTGCAGGAGCTCTACCTGGAGTCGCTGCGGAAGATCCGCATCGACCCGCTGGAGCACGACATCCGCTTCGTCGAGGACGACTGGGAGTCGCCCACCCTGGGCGCGTGGGGCCTGGGCTGGGAGGTCTGGTGTGACGGCATGGAGGTCACCCAGTTCACCTACTTCCAGCAGTGCGGCGGCTTCGACTGCAAGCCGGTCTCCGCGGAGCTGACGTACGGGCTCGAGCGCATCTGCATGTACCTGCAGAACGTGGAGAACGTCTTCGACATCGAGTGGGTCAAGGGCGTGAAGTACCGCGAGGTCTTCCACCCCAACGAGGTGGAGATGAGCCGCTACGCGCTCCAGGAGTCGGACGCGGCCATGCTCTTCTCGCTGTTCGACGCGTACGAGAAGGAGTGCAAGCGGCTCATCGAGCGTCAGCTGCCGCTGCCCGCGTACGACTTCGCGCTGAAGTGCTCGCACACCTTCAACCTGCTGGACGCGCGCGGCGCCATCTCCGTCACGGAGCGCGCGGCGTTCATCAAGCGCGTGCGCGACAACGCCCGCCTGTGCGCGGAGGGCTACCTGCAGATGCGCGAGCGGCTGGGCTACCCGCTCCTCAAGACGCCGTGGACGGTGGGGGAGCAGCCCCCGGTCCTGGAGGGCAAGCCGGCCAGCGAGTACTGGAAGACGGTGCAGCTCAACAAGCCGGTGGAGAAGAAGGAGAAGGCGGAGGTGGCCCGTGGCGCGTGATCTGCTGCTGGAAGTCGGGGCCGAGGAGATCCCGGCGTCGTTCATTGGCCCCGCCCTGGAGGACCTCCAGCGCGTGGTGACGCAGCGGCTGGCGGACGCGCGGCTCAAGCACGGCGAGGCGCGCGTGTTCGGCACGCCGCGGCGGCTGGCCCTGTGGGTGAAGGACGTGGCGGACGCGGGCGAGGACGTGGTGAAGGAGGTGCTGGGGCCCAGCGCGAAGGCCGCGTTCGACGCGCAGGGCAAGCCCACCAAGGCGGCGGAGAAGTTCGCCGAGGGCCTCAAGCTCTCCGTGGACCAGCTCGGCCGCGCGCAGACGGCCAAGGGCGAGTACCTGTCCGCGCGCGTGGAGGAGAAGGGCCGCCCCGCGGCGGACATCCTCCAGGAGGCGCTGCACGTCGCGGTGCACTCCATCAACTTCCGCAAGTCCATGCGCTGGGGTGACGTGGAGGCGTCCTTCGCGCGCCCGGTGCAGTGGCTGGTGGCGCTGTTGGGTGGGGACGTGGTGCCCGTGGTCTTCGGCGACGTGAAGAGCGGCCGGGTGACGTACGGCCACCGCTTCCTCGCGCCCGCCGCCATCGAGCTGAAGGCGCCCGCGGACTACGAGGCGGCGCTGGAGAAGGCGCACGTCGTGGCGGACGTGGCGAAGCGCCGCGCCCAGCTCGTGGAGAAGGTGACGGCCGCGGCGAAGGCCGTGGGCGCGTCCGTCATGGAGGACGCGGCGCTCGTGGACCAGGTGACGAACCTGGTGGAGCTGCCCAGCCCCGTCGTGGGCTCCTTCGAGGAGCGTCACCTGGACCTGCCCCCGGAGGTGCTGGTGCAGGAGATGAAGAGCCACCAGCGCTACTTCTCGCTCGTGGACGGCGCGGGGAAGCTGTTGCCCCGGTTCATCGCCGTGTCCAACACGCCCGTGCGCGACGAGCAGCTGAGCCTGCGCGGCTACCAGCGCGTGCTGCGCGCGCGCCTGGCGGACGGCCGCTTCTTCTTCGACGAGGACCGCAAGACGCCGCTGGCCGACCGCGTGGAGAAGCTGGGCCGGGTGGTGTGGCAGGGGCAACTGGGCACGTACCTGGAGAAGGTGGAGCGCTTCCGCACCCTGGCGGTGTGGCTGGCGGTGGCCGCGAAGCGGGCGGGGCAGAGCGCCACCATCGAGCGCGCGTCCACGCTGGCCAAGGCGGACCTCGTCACCGGCATGGTGGGCGAGTTCCCGGAGCTGCAGGGCGTGATGGGCCGCGAGTACGCGCGCGCCGGCGGCGAGCCGGAGGCGGTGGCGCTGGCCATCTTCGAGCACTACCTGCCCCGGGGCGCCGAGGACGCGCTGCCCACCCAGGACGCGGGCGCGCTCATCGGCATCGCGGACCGGTTGGATTCGCTGTGCGGCATCTTCGCCATCGGCAAGGCGCCCAGCGGCGCGGCGGACCCGTTCGGCCTGCGCCGCGCGTGCATCGCCATCATCCGGCTGGTGCTCGGCCGCGGCTACCGTTTCAGCCTGTCCGCCGCGGTGGACGAGGCCCTGCGGCTGCTCGCGCCCAGGCTGGCCAACGTCAAGCGCAAGGCGGGCGAGCCGGCGCCGCGCGAGCAGGTGCTGGACTTCTTCCGGGGCCGGCTCAAGGCGCTGTGGGGCGAGCAGCACCGCACGGACGTGGTGGAGGCGGTGCTCTCCGCGGGCTTCGACGACCTGGTGGCCGCGCACCAGCGCCTGGAGGCGCTCAGCCCCATCGTGGGTCGCTCGGACTTCCAGCCCCTGGCCGTGGCCTTCAAGCGCGTGGTCAACATCGTGGAGAAGCAGGGCCGCGACGTCGCGGGCGGGCAGACCCAGCCCCAGAAGCTGGTGGATGACGCCGAGAAGCAGCTCCACGCCGCCTTCACCCAGGCGCGCGAGCGGGTGTCCGGCTTCGTCCAGGCGGACGACTTCGCCGCCGCGCTCAGGGAAATCACCGCCCTCAAGCCCGCCGTGGACACCTTCTTCGACAAGGTGATGGTCATGGCGGAGGACAAGGACCTCCGGGAAAACCGGATCCGCCTGCTGACGGAGATCGGCGCCCTGTTCAACCAGGTGGCCGACTTCTCGAAGATCCAGGCCGAGGTGGCCGCGGCGGCCTGAGCGGGTCGCTTCGTGGCTGGTCGCCCCCCGAGGGATGGAGCACACCCGGGGGGGCGTCATCCGTCGGCTGGCGTGCGCCCGGGAATGGCGGGCCCCCTTTCCGGTTGCCCGGGGGGTGGCCCCTTCCTACACTCCGCCCCCCTCTGATGCGCGCCTATCTCGTCATCTCCGCGCTGTTGCTCGTGTCGTGTTCTGTCGGCAATGAGCCGCGGCCTCCGCCGTCCTCCCGTCTCGTCTACCCGAGTGGCGTCGCTTTCTGGCGCGCGGGGGACAGTTCGTCCACCAATGGCTTCCTGTACGTGGCCGGCGCGAACTTCGACAAGTGCTTCGACTCCGGCGCGGTGTCCGCGCTGGACCTGGATGGCCTGGGGCTGCGGCCCTTCGGCAAGGACTTCTCCGACCCGGAGGAGGTGGCCGGCTTCCCGGCGCTGCTCACGGACCTGCGGGTCGGGGCCTCGTCGTTCGTGCTCATCGACAGCTTCGCGGGGGAGATGACGCTGTGGAACCCACCGGGGCGCGGGCCGCGGCTGTTCGTCCCCACGCGCGCCGAGGGCAGCTACCTGCAGGTCGTCGACGTGGGCGAGGACGGCCTGTCGCTCTCCTGCGCGCAGAACGCCGGCCGGGACTGCCGCATCGACGCCTTGTCGCTCGCGAACCCGCCAGGCGCGAAGAATGGCCAGCCGGGGGCGCCCGGTCCCCTGGGCGTGGCGGTGCGGCGCGAGGACCCCGCCGCCAACGTCTGGGTCACGGCGACGGAGCTGGTGGGGCCGGCCGGGGCGGAGACGGAGGACGAGCTCCAGTCGTACCTGGTGGACCTGCCGGCCGCGACGCCGTTCCGCGACGCGCTCACCACCGACAACTTCGTGGCCACCGGCGTGGGCGGCCTCGAGCCGGGCGCCGCGCACGCGGTGGCCATCGGCGGGCGCTACGTCTACGCGACGGGGCGCAACTCCTCGACGGTGCAGTTCGGCGCGCTGCCGGCGCGCTTCGCCATGCGGCTGGTGGACCAGACGAACACCTCGCGCGTGCTCGACAGCGCGCTGACGGTCAGCTACGCCATCCGCGAGGCGCGCGGCATCGCCGTCGTCCCGATGTACCGCGCGGATGACCCGTCCCAGGTGGACCCCGACCGCGAGCGCGTCTACCTGCTGGCGCGCGGCCCCGACACGCTGCTCACCATCGACATCGAGGGCGCGCGGGCGGACTTCCCCACGCTGCGCGTGGTGTCCGCGCAGTCGCTCCCCGAGGGCGCCAGCGAGCTGGAGGTCCTCTCCCGGGGCGTCGGGCGTGGCAACCTCATCGCGGTGACGGGCAGCGGCGACGAGGCCGTCTCCATCTACGACGAGGAGCTCGGACAGCTGGTCGCCCAGGTGCTGGTGGGAGACCAGGACCCGGCCCAGCCCAGCCAGCCCTTCGGCCTGACGGCGGACGTCCGCGGCAACTCGGCGCGCCTGTTCACCAGCACCTTCGGCGACGGACGCGTGGCCGTCATCGACATCCCCAACCTCGACCGGCCGCAGGATGCGCGGCGGGTGGCCCTGCTCGGGACCCGACAGCTCCGTGATACGCGTCAGGGAACCAGCGTGTGCCAGGAGTCCTCACCGTGAAGCGCGGTACCCTTCCCCTGCTCCTCGCATGCGCCACCCTGTCCGGCGCATGCTCCGACACCCAGACCACCACGGGCTTCGCCGGCCTGTCCGGCACGTATGACCTGACGCTCGTGGGGCGCCTCGTCTTCGTCACGTCCTCGGACCGGGACGAACTCCAGGTGCTGGACCTGGGGTCGGAGCCCCGGGAGTTCATCCGGGCGCCCAATCCGCTGGAGACGCTGGCCATTCCGGTGCTGGACCGACCGGACGCGCTGACCCACGACACGGGCTTCGACGCGAGTGGCTACGACCGCACGGGCCCCTACGTCTACGCGCGAAGCGCGGGCGCGACGGAGGTCTCCGTCGTCGCGGCGGACCCGGCGCGGCTGGTGCAGATGGCGCGCCTGCAGATGGGGAGCCTGGTGACGTCCTTCGCGGCGCGCGCGCCCGCGCTGCCCCCGGCGGAGACGCCGGACGCGCCTCCCGGGCCCAGCACCCTCTACGTCGCCATCCAGGACCCGGACACGCCGTTCGGCCCGGACACCGGCGGCGCCCGTGTCATGCGTCAGGCGATTCCGGGGCCGGAGGCGCTGGAGTCGGGGGCGCCGCTGCCCGCCGCGGTCACGCTCTTCTGCCTGGCGCCGGGCGAGTCCGTCCAGGCCATGGCCATCCTGCCCAACGACGAGTTCGTGGTCGCCACGCGGTCGGCCTCCGGGAGAGCCGGGCGGACGCTCGTCGCCACGGACACGAACCCGACCGAGAGCGTGGACTGCACCACGCCCTCCACGCCGACCCGGGACCTGTCCGCGGGCTTCGACAACGTGCCGGTGCGGCTGGTGGCGTCGCACCCGCTCGTGCTCGTGCCGGACGATCCGGACACCGAGGAGGAGGAGCCGTCGCAGACGTTCCCGCCAGGCCAGTTCGTGTTCGGCGTGCGGGACGAGGTCTCCTGTGGCGGCGCGCCCGAGTGCACCGGCGTGCTCGCCGTGGACGCGCGGACGGGGGAGCGGGCGAAGGACGCGAGCGGGGCGCCCATGTTCCCGCTGCGGCCCGCGGGGGGCCTGCCCACGGGGCTGGCCCTGGTGCCGAGCGCGCGCGTCTTGATGACGCGGGTCTCCACCGAGGGGGTGCTGACGTCCTCGAAGGTCAGGAACGTCCCCCTGCTGGGCATCATGCCGGCGTCGAACGGCAGCATCTCCATGTTCGACGCGTGGAAGCGCAGCGAGTTCGACCTGGATGACCGCCGGGCCGCGGTGAGCCTCGTCGCCCGCGACGCCTCGGAGACGGACCTGGCGGACCAGACGATCGCCAACCTCGTGGAGGTGTCCCAGACGGTCTCGTATCCGTGCAAGGAGGACGACCCCGCCGCGGGGACCTTCACGCGCAAGACGCTCTTCGAGGGCTCGGTGGTCAACGCCCAGTACCGCGTCATCTTCCAGGGCATCTTCCCGTGGCTGTCCGAGCTGGCCCGGGACATGACCACCCCGAGCACCTTCGAGGTCCTCCAGCCGGACGACGTCCACCGGCAGGTCCGGGTGGGGGACGTCATCATCCTCAGCGGCGCGAGCGTCATCTGCACGACGGACCTCGAGGTGACGTCCATCCGCCCTGGCTCCCAGGTCAACACGGTCTTCCTGGAGACGACCACGCCCATCCCCGAGGACTGCTCGCCGCTGCCCAACTTCACGGTGCGCTCCGCGGGCTCCCAGCAGTTCCTGCTCGTCGACGCCGACGGAACCCTGCTCACCCGCGACATCGAGACGACGACGGGGGGGTATGAGATTCCCACCAGCTACTACTACCACCCACCTGATTTCCTGGAGCAGGTCACCCTGCAGGGCTCACAGGCGCAGTGCCGCCTCACGCAGGACCTGTCGGTGCCCGCCTTCCCGGCGACGCCGCCTCCGGTCATCATCAACGTGCCGGGCCGTGGCCGGTTGAACCGGGGCGATCGCGTCGTCGTCACCCTGACTTCGGGTGTCCGTACGTACACCTTCGGAGTGAACTCGTCCTCGTCGAGTTCGGGCCTGTCCTTCTACACGCTGCCGGGGCCGGTGGTGGCGCCCCAGACGGGCAACGTGGGCCTGGCCTATATCGTGTACCCCTCGGCGGACGGCATCCTCCAGGTCAACATGGAGCAGGTCGTGGACAACGTCCTCAATACGGTGGCCCTGGCCACGTTCGAGTAATTGGGCGGAGCGATGGGCGTCTGCTAGAGTCCGGGTCATCCTGTACCGTCCGAGTCGAGACCGATGATCGATCAGAACTCCCGCCCTGCCCGCAAGGTTGGCATCGCCGACCACCTGTGGGAGACGTACGAAGACATGGCCCAGCAGATGGGCTCGGACCGCGATGCGCTGATCAATCAGGCGCTCTTCATGTTCGCGCGCCTCAACGGCTTCATCGAGGCTCGCTCCCGCGGAGAGGCCCCGGTCGCCGCGGTGGCCGCCGCCGCCCCGGCGGCCGCGGCCCGTCCGGCTCCCGCCGCGGCGGCTCCGGCCGCCCGTCCGTCGGCGCCGCCCGTGCTGGCTCCGGCCCCCGCTCCGAAGGCGGAGGCCCCGCCGCCGCCGCCCCGTGGCGCCTCGCGTCCCACCGCGGACGAGCGCGCCGCCGCCAACGGCCTGGACAACGACCCGGTGCGCCGCGAGGTCGCCGAGCGCGTGCTGGAGACCGCCGCCGAGCTCGAGCGCCTCATCAAGGGCAAGAACGAGCCCCCTCCGCCCAACGACGAGATGGTCGAGGAGGAGGAGGAAGAGGAGCCGCTGCCCGAGCCCGAGGACCCGGCCCTGGAGGACGAGCAGGCCGAGCCCGAGGACGAGCAGGTCGACGAGCTGCCCGAGGAGGGCGGGGCGCTCTACCTCGTCACCGAGTCCGGGGAGCAGGAGCGCATCGTGAAGGAGCGCTTCGTCATCGGCCGCGGCAAGCACTGCGACTTCGTCATCAACTCCGGCAAGGTCTCTCGCGAGCACGCCGTCATCGCCCAGGAGGGCAATGACTGGATCATCGAGGACCTGGGGTCTTCCAACGGGACCTGGTTCAACAAGGCCCGCATCAAGCGTCGGAAGATCGAGGACGGGGACGAATACTTCATCTGCAGCGAGAAGATCCGCCTCGTCGTCCGGTGAGCGGACCCGGTTCCTGGGTCATTCCAGCTGTTCGCCAATTGACGGGCTCCACGCGTCCCTGGTTTGATACCGGACGCCTGGACGCGAATGGGACAGGCGACGGATGACGCCTGGACACATCGCGCTGTGGACGGTCCTTGGAGTGGCCCTGGTGATCTCGCTGGTGACGGACGTGTTGCGCCGGCAGATCCTCGACGTGGTCACCTATCCGCTGATGGCGGTGGGGCTCGGGGTGCGTCTCGCCACCGAAGGGGTGGGGGACCTGAGGCAGGGGTTGGTCAGCGGGCTGATATCGGGTGTGGGGCTGGCATTGCTGCTGGTCCCGGCGGCGGCGCGGGGGCGGATGGGGTGGGGTGACGTGAAGTTGATGGGAGGGGTGGGCGCCGTGCTGGGCTTCCCGGCGTCGATGGCGGCGGCCGCCTTCATCTCCCTGGTGGGCGCCATGCAGGCGGTCATCACGCTGCTGTGGCACGGAGCGGCGTGGGACACGGTGGCGGCGGTCCTGCGGCGTTGGGCGGTGCGGTTGCACCTGGCGCGCGAGGACGCGCAGCCCGCCGCGCAGCGTCACATCCCCTACGGGGTGGCCATCGCGCTCGGGACCTTCTGGGCGCTGTGGTGGCAGCACGAGAGCTTGGGTTAGTTCGGAGACTTGTTGGGAGAGGGGACACGTACGATGTTCACACGCTTCACGCATGCGGCCATGGTCGGCACGCTCGTTGCCCTGGTGGCCAGTGGCTCCGCCCTGGCCCAGGATGGGACCAGCGTCAGCCTCGGAGTGGGCGCCCAGAAGGTGCTCACCATCCCGGGCCTCAGCAAGGTGGCGCTCGGTGACCCGTCCATCGCCGAAGTGAAGACACTCGGCTCCGGACAGCTGCTCATCACCGGCCAGGCCGAGGGCAAGACGACGCTGCTCGTCTGGAAGTCCACGGGGCAGCGCGTCAGCTACACCGTCGCGGTCCGCAAGCAGGACCCGAACGAGGTCATCTCCGAAATCAAGCGCCTGTTGGGCGAAATCGAAGGTGTCTCCGTCCGCATGGTGGGAGATCGCATCTACCTGGACGGCCAGGCCTACACCACGCAGGACGCGGACCGCATCGAGCAGGTGGTGAGCCTCTATCCGAACGTGAAGTCGTTCGTGAAGATCGCCCCCAACGCCAAGAAGCTGGTGGCGCAGAACCTGAACGCCGCGTTCCAGAAGGCGGGCCTGAAGAACGTGCAGGCCAACGTGGTGGGCGCGACCATCTTCCTGGAGGGCTCCGTGGAGAGCCAGCAGGACCTCCAGAAGGCGGAGCTCATCACCAAGGCCATTGGCGAGAAGGTGGAGAACCTGCTCGTCGTCGGCATCAAGCGGATGATCCTCTCGGAGGTGCAGTTCGTGGAGATCCGGCGCAACAGCCGCGACCGCTACGGCATCCGCTACCCCCTGGACATCACCGGTTCGGCGTCCGCGGCGGCCACCATCACCCAGGAGCTGTTCCCGGGCACCTTCGGTCAGGGCGGCGCCAACCTCGGCCTGACGGCCGGCGGCGACTTCTCCATCGGCTTCCAGGGCAACGACGGCTACGGCCGCCTGCTCGCCCAGCCCAAGCTGGTCTGCGCCAGCGGTGAGAAGGCGGAGTTCCTCGCGGGCGGCGAGGTCCCCATCCCGCTCATCACCAACAACCAGTTCTCCATCGAGTACAAGAAGTACGGCGTCATCCTGAACCTGCGCCCCACCGCGGACCGCAACGGCAACATCCAGACGGAGATCGAGGCCGAGGCCTCCGAAATCGACACCTCGGTGGCCGTCTCCATCGGCGGTTCGTCCACGGTGCCGGGCTTCCGGACCCGCAAGGTCAAGACGAACGTCACGGTCCGCCACGGCGAGACCATCGTCCTGTCCGGCGTGTTCAGCCACGACGAGCAGAAGGCCGTGTCGAAGATTCCGGGCCTGGGTCACATCCCCATCGTCGGCGAGCTCTTCAAGAGCCGCGGCTTCGACTCGACCAAGCGCGAGCTGGTCATCTTCGTCACGCCGCGCATCGTCAACCCGGACTCCGACAAGGTCCGCACCATCATCGAGGACGTGAAGAGCCGCTACAAGCAGGCCCGGTCCGAGGTGAACTTCAACATCTTCGACTGACGGCGGGGCGCCACGAGGGCGCCTCCCCGAGGGCCTCCGGGCCCTCCAGGCGGGCCGGTCTCGTTCCCACGGTGGGGACGGAGGCCGGCCCGTCGCCGTTGCGGGGGCGTGTCTCGTGCGGCTGGCGCTTTGAGGTGGAAGAGGTGCTTGCTAGCATCCGCTCCCATGTTTCTGATTACCCTCGCGGAAAAGGGCGGCGGAACCGAGCAGCGCGAGTACCACAAGCCGGAAATCACCATTGGTCGGCTGCCCGGCAACGACATCATGCTCGCGAAGGGCAATGTCTCGAAGTATCACTCCCGCATCGTCGCCAAGGATGGCAAGTGCATCATCGTGGACATGAAGTCCACGAACGGCACCTTCGTGAACGGCAAGAAGATCGCCGCGCCCCAGGTGCTCAAGCCGACCGACCAGGTCTACATCGGCGACTACATCATCAACGTGGAGCCGCTGGCGGACGACGGCCCGGCGATGACGCGGGCCGGCCAGGAGGAGGAGGCCTACGACGACGGGGGCGAGGAGTACCCGCCCGAGGAAGAGCAGTACGAGGAGGAGGAGCCGTACGAGGAGGAGCCGCCTCCCGCGCCGCAGGCCCCCGCGGCGGGCCGCATGCCGGCGTCCATGGCCTCCGCGCTGGCCAAGAACAAGAAGAAGGTGGACCCCCGGCTGGAGCGCTACACGCGCTTGCAGAAGGAGATCCACGACCGGCTCATCGAGTACCTGGACCTGCGCCGCATGGACATGGACCGGCTCGGGGACGACGAGCTGTGGCGGCGCACCGAGAAGGCCATCCGCGACATCATCGACCAGATGGAGGCGGACGGAGAGCTTCCGGAGGACGTGGACCGCGAGGAGCTGCTCACCGACGTCATCAACGAGGCGCTGGGCCTGGGGCCCCTCGAGGCGTTCCTCGCGTCGGATGAGATCAGCGAGATCATGGTGAACCACGCCAACCAGATCTACATCGAGCGCAAGGGCAAGCTGACCCTGTCGGAGAAGACCTTCTCCTCGAACCAGGCGGTGCTCGGCGTCATCGAGCGCATCGTGGCGCCCATCGGCCGGCGCATCGACGAGTCTAGCCCGCTGGTGGACGCGCGCCTCAAGGACGGCAGCCGCGTCAACGCCATCATCCCCCCGCTGGCGCTCAAGGGGCCCTGCATCACCATCCGCAAGTTCAAGAAGGACTCGCTGAAGATCCAGGACCTCATCAAGTACAAGACGCTCACCGCGCAGATGGCGGAGTTCCTGGAGATGTGCGTCAAGGCGCGGCGCAACATCGTCATCTCCGGCGGTACGGGCTCCGGGAAGACGACGACGCTGAACATCATCAGCTCCTTCATCCCGGACAGCGAGCGCATCGTCACGGTGGAGGACGCCGCGGAGCTGCAGCTGCCCCAGGAGCACTGGGTCCAGCTGGAGAGCCGGCCGCCCAACCTCGAAGGCAAGGGCGCCATCACCATCCGCGACCTGGTGAAGAACTGCCTGCGCATGCGCCCCGACCGCATCGTCGTGGGCGAGTGCCGCTCGGGCGAGACGCTGGACATGCTCCAGGCGATGAACACGGGCCACGACGGCTCGCTGACCACGCTGCACGCGAACACGCCGCGCGACGCCATCGCCCGGTTGGAGACGATGGTGCTCATGTCCGGCATGGACCTGCCGGTGAAGGCCATCCGCGAGCAGATCTCCAGCGCCGTCCACATGATCGTCCAGCAGACGCGCTTCTCCGACGGCACGCGGAAGATCTGCTACGTCACGGAGGTGTCCGGCATGGAGGTCGACATCGTGACCCTCCAGGACATCTTCTATTACAAGCAGGACGGCTTCACGGAGGACCACAAGGTGCGGGGTCGGTTCGTGGCGTCGGGCTTCGTGCCGAAGTTCTACGACGAGCTTCAGCGCAAGGGCATCCCCGTCAACATGAGCATCTTCCGCGAGGACTGACGCGCAATGGCCACCCTGGTCGTCCGGTTGCCTGATGGCACGGAGAACGAACACGACATCTCGGGCGAGCTGAAGCTGGGGCGCCAGCAGGGCTCGGACATCCTCCTCACCGAGGGCGGCGTGTCGCGCACGCACGCGCGCGTCTTCTCGGAAGGCGGCACCGTCTTCATCGAGGACCTCGGCAGCGCCAACGGGACGTTCGTCAACGGCGAGCGCATCGCCGAGCCCACCGCCCTCACGCCCCAGGCGGAGGTCGTCCTCGGCGACTACACGCTGCGCCTGAAGGCCGCGTCCGGCGCGGCGCGCGGGTCGGGGCCACGCAAGGCCGCCAAGCCGGCGGACGCGGTGCCCGTGGGCACGGAGGCCGGAGGCGCTCGCGCCACGCGCGCCATCCCCAGCATCAAGGCCAAGCCCGCGGGGGCGGCCCCGGGAGCGGCCCTGGCCAAGCGTCCCGCGCGCCCGGTGGGAGGCGCTCCGGCGGCGGGAGGCGGCGCGGCGGGGCCGCTGCTGCGCGGCATGCTGGGGCCCTGGGCGGGCAAGACGTATCCGCTCAAGGGCAAGGTGATGGTGGGGCGCGTGCCGCCCGCGGGCATCGTGCTCGAGGATGACTCGGTCAGCCGCAAGCACGCGGAGCTGGAGGCGAGCGGCGGCGCCGTGTACGTGCGCGACCTGGGCAGCGCCAACGGCACGTTGCTCAACGGCGAGCCGCTGGGCGCCGACCCCGTCGACCTCCAGCCGGGCGACGTCCTCCAGTTCGGCGTGGTGGAGTTCGAATTCGAGTCCTCGTCGGACGCGGTGCCCAAGCGCGGAGCGTCCGCCGGGGGCCGCGGTCGGCCAGGGGCCGGCGCGGAGGAGGGCGGGGACGCGCGGCGCAAGAAGCTGCTCGTCGTCGGAGGCGCGGTGGTGGGCCTGCTGGTCCTCGGCGGCATCGCCAAGTCGATGACGGGGGGCGCTGGCGCGGTGGCGCCCTCGGGTCCGGTGGGCGTGGCGGGCCCGCAGGACACCACGGCGCAGCTGCAGGATCTGCTGAGCGAGTGCCGCTCGTTCGCGTCGAGCGAGCTGGGCGCGCCCAACTGGGAGAAGGCGGAGCAGACCTGCTCCAAGGCGCTGGACCTGGACCCCATCAACTCCGAGGGCAACTCGCTCATCCGGCGCATCCGCCTGGAGAAGGCCGCCTTCGAGAACTTCAGCCAGGGCGAGAAGCTGATGGGCCGCCTCAAGCCGGAGGAGGCGCTCGTCTACTTCCGCAAGATTCCGAAGGAGAGCGAGTACTACCGGCGCAGCCGCGCGAAGAGCACGGAGGCCGAGGAGCAGGTGACGAAGCGCTCGCTGGAGGACTGCCGGCGCTACCTGCGCGACTCGCAGTGGAGCGCCGCCGTGCCCCGCTGCCAGACGTACATGGAGGTGTGGTGCAAGGGGCAGTCGCGGGACGACCTCCAGCCCCCGCTGGGCTTCACGCTGAAGCTGGAGGGGCGGCTGCGCAAGAACGAGTGGCGGCCGAAGGACGCGCTCTTCGTGAAGTTCCTCAGCGCGCGCTACAAGCTGGAGCCCAACCCCGCGCCGTGGGTGTGCCCGCAGCGGGACGACGACCTGGGCCCCACCGTGGTCGACCCGAAGACGGCCGTCGCCGAGGCGGCCAGGCAGCGCTACCCCAACAAGCTGATGCAGGCGGCGATGATGGACTACTGGTCGGGCCGAGGCAGCGAGGCGCTCGCCACGCTCCAGAAGCTGCGCGCCAACTACGAGAACGCGCAGTACCACGCCGCGGCCGACGAGATGATGAAGACGATGTCCACGGTGGACCAGCTCTTCAAGGCGGGGCAGAGCTACCTGGCCGCGGACGACCCGGAGAAGGCGGCGGACCCGCTGCGCGAGGCCCTGGACGTCGACAAGTCGCTGATGATGGAGCTGGCCGAGTCCAAGCCGTCCTTCTATCGCCGCAACATCCTGGCGGACATGGCGGACAAGTCCTACCAGCGCGGCAAGCACTGGGCGGACCGCGACGACAAGCGCCGCGCGTGCCGGATGTGGAAGCTGGGCTTCGGCTTCTACGCGGGCAATCCCGACCTGAACAAGGCGGCGGGCTTCTGCTCCACCATGGCCCTCAACACCTTCCGCGGCGCGGGAGGCTGCCCGGACCTGGCGGCGGCGCTGGACTTCGCCGTCAAGGGCGACGGCGTGGAGGAGCTGGTCGTGGAGAAGAAGAAGGAGCTGGGCTGCCCGTAGCGGCCGGCGTGGACAGGGCGGGGCGGGCGCGCTAGGCAACGGGGCATGGCCGACACCAGCCCCCCGCGCCCCGCGCCCACCCTGGTCCTCATCGACGCCTCGGGTTTCATCTTCCGCGCCTACCACGCCATCCCCCCGCTCACGACGAGCAAGGGCGTGCCCACCAACGCCGTGCTCGGCTTCACGCGCATGGTGCTCAAGTCCCTCCGGGACCTGAAGCCCACGCACGTCGCGCTCGCCTTCGACAAGGAGAGCCGCGTCGAGCGGCAGAAGATCGACCCCAACTACAAGGCGCACCGCGAGGGTCCCCCCGAGGACCTGGTGCCGCAGTTCGCGCTCATCCGGCGCGTGGGCGAGGTGCTCAACCTGCCCATGCTGGAGATGCCGGGCTGGGAGGCGGACGACGTCATCGGCACCCTGGCGCAGAAGGCCAAGGCGAGCGGCTTCCGCGTCCAGGTCGTCACCGGCGACAAGGACTTCATCCAGATCGTCGACGGCGAGGTGAGCCTCTTCGACCCGATGAAGGACGTGCACACCACTCCCGACGACGTGAAGGCGCGGCTGGGCATCGAGCCCCGGCAGATGCGCGACTACCAGGCCCTCATCGGCGACACGGTGGACAACGTCGCCAAGGTGCCGGGCATCGGCCCGAAGACGGCCACGGAGCTCATCCAGCAGTTCGGCGACGTGGACACGCTGCTGGCCCGGCTGGACGAGGTCAAGAAGCCGAAGATTCGCGAGGCCATCGCCTCGCACCGGGAGAGCCTGCTGCGCGCCCGGCAGCTCGTCACCTTCAAGACGGACCTGCCGCTCGACGTGCGGGTGGAGGACCTGGCGCGCAGGGAGCTGGACGCGGCGAAGGCCCGGGAGCTGTTCACGGAGCTGGAGTTCTTCGCGCTCCTCAAGGAGGTGCCGCAGCCGGGCCCCGGTGGCGCCGTGGCGACGGAGCCGACGAAGGAGCGGCCCGCGCCGCTGCCCACCGCCACCTCGCTGGTGACGACGGACGCGGAGCTCCAGGCCCTGGCGGAGGCGGTGCGCGCCGCGGGCGCCGTGTCGCTGATTCCCGCCTATGAAGGCATGCCCTTCGCCGCGAAGCTGGTGGGCCTGGGCGTGGCGCTGCCGGACGGCTCCACGCGCTACGTGCCGCTGCGACACGCGGTGCTCGGCGCGGCGCAGGTGCGGCCCGAGTCGTTCTCCGCCGCCTTCCGCGCCGTGCTGGAGGACGCCGCGGTGAAGAAGGGCGGGCACGACCTCAAGGCGCTCACCCTCGTGCTGGCCAACGACGGCCTCACCCTGGCCGGGGCGCACGACGACGTGGAGCTGCTCAGCTACCTGCTCAACCCCTCGCGCCGCGAGCACGCGCTGGCGGACCTGTCGCGCGAGCGGCTCCAGCAGGAGCTGCCCCCGCTGCCCCCCGCGGCGGAGGGGCGCCGGGGCAAGAAGGACCGGGCGCTCGCGGACCACTCCCCGGAGGAGCTCGCCCTGGGCTTCGCGGTGCGCGCGGAGGCGGCGCGGCGGCTGGCGCCGGAGCTGTGGAAGGAGCTGGACGAGGCGAAGCTGGCGGAGCTGGCGCGCACGCTGGAGCTGCCGCTGCTGCCCATCCTCGCGCGCATGGAGCAGAAGGGCATCGTGCTGGACACCGCCGAACTGGCGCGCATCTCCGTGAAGGTGGACGCCGCCGTCGACGCGCAGGTGAAGGAGGTCTACAAGCACGCGGGCCGCGAGTTCAACATCGGCTCCAACCCGCAGCTGGTGCAGGTGCTCTTCACCGACCTGAAGCTGCCCATCATCAAGCGCGGCAAGACGGGGCCCTCCGCGGACCAGGAGGTGCTGGAGAAGCTGGCCGAGGAGCACCCGCTGCCCAACGCCATCATCGAGTACCGCAGCCTGTCCAAGCTCAAGAGCACCTACCTGGACACGCTGCCCACGCTGGTGGCCTCCGACGGGCGCATCCACACCACCTACCACCAGGCCGCCACCGCCACCGGGCGCCTGTCCTCCACCGACCCCAACCTCCAGAACATCCCGGTGCGCACGGAGCTGGGGCGGGAGATCCGCCGCGCCTTCGTGGCGGCGCCCGGGCACCAGCTGGTCAGCGCGGACTACAGCCAGATCGAGCTGCGGCTGCTGGCCCACATCGCGGAGGACCCGGTGCTCATCGAGGCGTTCCGCAACGACGAGGACGTGCACAGCCGCACCGCCGCGGAGGTGTTCGGCGTGGCGCCGGACCAGGTGGACCGCGAGCAGCGCCGGGTGGCGAAGATGGTGAACTTCGGCATTGCCTACGGCCTGTCGCCGCACGGCCTGTCCACGCGACTGGGCATCCCCCAGGAGACGGCGCGCGACATCATCGAGCGCTACTTCACGCGCTACGCGGGCATCCGGCGCTACCTGGAGGAGACGGTCAACACGGCCCGCAAGACGGGCTACGTGGAGACGCTGTACGGCCGGCGCCGGTACATGGCGGACCTGCACTCGAAGAACCGGGGCGTGGCCCAGGCCGCCGAGCGCGCCGCCATCAACATGCCCATCCAGGGCACCGCCGCGGACCTCATCAAGAAGGCCATGCTGGCGGTGGACGCGGCGCTGCGCGACGCGAAGCTGTCCACGGTGATGCTGCTGCAGGTGCACGACGAACTGCTCTTCGAGGCGCCGGACGCGGAGGTCGAGCAGGTGAAGGCCCTGGCGGCGCGAAGCATGTCGGAGGTCGCCTCGCTCAAGGTGCCGCTCAAGGTGGAGGTGGGCGCGGGCCGCGGCTGGGCGGACGCGCACTGAAAAACAACGCGGGAGGAGCGCCCACCCCCGTAGACGCTCCCCCCGCGGCCCCGCTCGCTCACCTTCGTCACTCCCGCACTTCGTCCCCGACCCACAAACACGCCGACCCGTCCGACCGGCGAGTCGCGCGGACCCCCATCCACGCGTCTTGCCAGCGGCTCGCGATGCGCGCTCACCACTCCCCAGCGGGAGCACGCGTCCCCACAGTGCGCGTCACGGGGCCCCCACCCCGGACACACTCCCTCCCGCCGGCCTCGGACCCTCCCAAGTGTGGAGCGTCAAGCCGGACGGGTCGGCAATCCCGACCACCTTCCCTCAATGCATCGCGGTGCGTCCGTCCCTCGCTCCGGGCGGCACGTGCCGCACGCGCGAGGGGCGCTCGAAGTATTCGACCACCAGGCCGCCGAAGGGGACTCGCGGCCCCTCCACGCGTGAATCCCTCAGCTTCTGGAGCAGCGCCACCGCCGAGTCCACGGCCTCGTCGACCGCGCGGTTGATGCGCTCCTTCTCCCATTCCCCTCCGCCCAGCACCTCCGAAGCGTCCACCAGGCAGCGCCGGAGCGCCGCGAACTCCTCGTGCAGGGCGCGCGCGCCGCGCTCCGGTGACAGGCGGAGCACCGCCTTCGTGCGGCTCCAGGGGCTCGTCGTGTCCTCCCCCTCGAGCGTCACGCCAATCTCCCGGATGAAGGCCTCCACCAGGCCGTCGAGCTGGCTGAGCGCCATCTGTGCGGGGTCCGCGTCGTGCACCGTCAACCGCATCCGGCGCCACAGCGCCGCGATGCGATCCGGCTGCTGGCGGAAGAACCGCGCCAGTCCCGCTGCCTTCCGTCCGCGTTCATTCATGTCCGGTGCCTTCCGCATCGCGGACGGAGGCCATAGCAAGGCGGTTGCCAGCGCCAGCGGAGCGCGGCCTCCAGGAATATCAGCGTCTTGGAATGGCGCCTTCCGAGGCGGGGGGAGGCGGCAGGTAAAAACTCCCGTCCCGCGCTTGTAGACCTGTCCAGCGGACCGGAAGGTGGCCCGACAGGTCGGCTGCCTCAGTGGAGCGTGGGCTTGGGCGGCGCGCGCTCGGGCGGCTCGGCGCGGGAGCCGGGCTCCGCGTCGTGTCCGGGGGGGAGCTCGCCGGACGCGCCCTCCGGGGGGCTCGCGGCGCCTTCCACCAGCCCGGGCGCGGCGGGCGCCGGGGCGGCGCCGGTGTCCACCCACTCAGTCCAGTCCTGCTCCGGTGCGGGGAGGCCCGTGACGGAATCCGGAGGCCGCTGGGCGGCCAGCATCAGCCGCAGCGCGGCCTCGTCCGCGGCCTCCTGCGCCGCCATCTCCGCCAGCCGCCGGGCCTTCTGGTGGCGTCGACGCAGGAACGCGAGCACGCACAGGATGGAGGCGGTCAGCCACAGCATCGCGGTGCTGGTGGTGAGGGGCAGCCAGCCGTAGCGCGCCGCCAGCCCGTCGCGCCAGCCGGACTCCTCCACGGACAGCGACGTGTGGAACGCCTTGCCGAACGCCGTCTCGAAGGGCTCTCCGGCGCGGACCCCGTCCACCAGCTGGCCCATGGCCACGGCGCCGTAGCGTCCGGACAGGTGCGCGACGAAGGCGGCGCTCTGGGCGTAGGCGATCTCCACGTCGGCCGGCAGGTCCGGCCAGTTGCTGGAGAGGTCCTCGAAGTGGAAGACGCGCTCCTGCGTCACCGCGCGGAAGAGGGCGGTGTAGTGGGTGATGGAGAAGCGCTCGCCCGTGACGTTCTGCGCCACGCCCTCCTGGAACCAGCGCGGCCAGCCCTTCGCGAGCTGCCCCAGCGCCACGTGGGCCAGCTCGTGCCGCAGCGTCTGCTGGCCATCCGGGGCGTGCAGGCTCAACGCGTCCAACAGGATGATTTGATGGGCCGGATAGGCCAGCGCCACCGCCCAGCCCGGGGGGCGCCCTCCGGGGAGCGCCAGGGCCTCGAACTCCTCGCGGCCCACGCCCAGGCGCACCTCCGTCACCCCGGGCCAGTCCCGGCCGAGGATGGTCCCGAAGCTGTCGCGCACCGCTTCGATCTGCCCCGCCAGCTCCCGCGCCGCCACGGTGGCCGCCGTCGTGTGGAGGATGCGGAAGCGCGGCGTCGTCAACTCGCCGGCGACCACGGAAGGCCGGGCATGGGGGACCAGCACCACGTCGTCCAGGAGCGCCTCGGCCGCGTGGGAGTGGGGCGTGACGCCATCCGCGAGGCTCTGGGCCCACGCCCTCGGCATGGCCAGCGACAACAGCAGGAGGACGAGCAGGTGGCGCATGGGGAAAAGGCCTCGCTATCCCCCAGACATAACAGCCTCGACTCGCGCCGCATCAATCCCGGTCAGGCGCAGACGTTTTCGGCGCGACGTGTCACCGGCCACGAGGGTGACGTCGCGGCGGGACAGGCCGAGCTGCTTCGCGAGGAACTCCACGAGCGCGGCGTTGGCCTCGCCATCCACGGGCGGGGCGGCGAGCTGGATTTTCAACAGGCCGTCGTGTTCCCCCACGACGCGGGTGCGCGAGGCGCGGGGCTGGACGAGGATGGCCAACTCCACGCCGTCCGGCAGGGGCTTGAGCCAGGCGGCCGCCATGGGGACTACTCGCTGACGTTGGCCTTCTTCTGCGACAGGTACGCCACGTTGTCCTCGACGCGGGCGTAGTCACGGTCCGCGAAGGCCGGGCTCTTGAAGGTCTCCAGCAGCTTCTGGTGCGCGTCGAGGACGGAGCGCACCTGCGACTCGAACTGCGTGCGCTGGCGCTTGAGCTCGTTGATGTCCTCCACGACCTGCACCAGCCGCTGGTGGGCGCCGTGGACGATCTTCTCCGCCTGGTGTTCGGCGTCCGCGATGATGATCTCCGCCTCCTTCTTGGCGGCGGACTGGAGGTCCTCGCTGATGCGCTGGGCGGTGACCATCGTCTCCTGGAGGGTGCGCTCGCGCTCCTGGTGCTGCTCGAGCTTGAGCTGGGTGCGCTTGAGCTCCTCCTTGAGCGCGATGTTCTCCTTCACCACTTCCTCGAACTCGCCGGCGATCAGCTCGAGGTAGGCCTCCACCTCGCGGCGGGAGAAGCCGCGCAGCGCCGTGTCGAACCGCTTCTGCCGGATGTCGAGCGGGGTGATCTTCATGCGCCGGGAGTCTAGCGCAGGGCGGCGACATCTCCAGGAATCGGCCCGCCAGCAGGGCCGGGCCCGACGGCGGCGTCGGACGCACCGCCTGCTCGGTCGCCCGGGGGGCGAGCGGCCTTCAGCGGGGCGCGGCCGCGTCCCACTGGCTGACGACGGCGCGGGCGGCGTTCTGCACCGCCGGAGTCACCCGGGTGTCGGTGACGGCGTCCTGCACGGCGCGGCGGGCGGTGGCGGTGCGCTGGAACACGAGCCCGTTCAGGGCCTGGATCTTCAACGAGTCCGGCATGCGGGGATGGCGCACCACGTTGCCGAGGATCTCCTCCGCGCGCGGGTGCTGGAAGAGCGCCACGGCCCGCAGCACCGCCTGCTGCGTGCGCGGGTTGGGGTCCCACAGCAGGGTGGCCAGCGAATCCAGCGCCCGGGGGTCGCCGAGCAGCGCCAGGTCCTCGATGGCGATGGCGCGAATCTCCTCCGGGCTTGGGCGGGCGGCCCACAGCAGCCCGCGCAGCAGCGCCGTGTCCTCGTTCGCTGGCGGGGACGGCTGTGCGGCCGGGGGCGCGGGGGCGGGCCGGGCGGGGGCCTGCGGGGGCGGCGCCGGACGGCCGCGGGTGGTCGGAGCCGGCGCGGTGGCTCCCGCGGTGGTGGCGATCATGAGTCCGGTGAGGAGCAGGCGACGCATGGGCCCGTTCTACCCCGAAACCCGGTGCCGCCGCCGGTGGCGAGCCGGGGATGTGGAGTTTTTCTTGACGGGATCTCCGATCGTGGGAGCTTGGCGGTGCTACAGGCGTGTTGCTGACGGGAGCAAGGGCTGATGAACGCGGCGGTCGCGAGCTGGCGGACTCTGGAGAACGTCGAGGTGGAGTGCACCCACTGCGGCATCCGGATGACCCTGCAGATGGGCAACCGGGTGCGCTACTTCCGGTGTTCCGGCTGTCACCGGTGGGTCTCCAGCACCTACACCGAGGTCTTCCGCGCGGACGCCAAGGTCCGCACCCATCCGGTGAAGGACACCGGGGCGCAGGACGAGCGCTTCATCGAGGTGAAGGACCGGCTGGAGCGCTGGCTGTCCGCCATCGAGGACCAGGACCCGTACCACCTGCTGGGCGTGTCGCCGCTGGACTCGGCGGAGACGGTGCGCGCGCGCTACCACGCGCTGGCGCTGGAGCGGCACCCGGACCGCGGCGGCTCGGCGGAGAAGATGCGCGAGCTGAACGTGGCCTACGAGCGCATCCTCCGTCACCGGCAGCGCAAGCGTCAGGAGGCGCTGGCGGCGGGGACCTCCGTGGCCTCCGCGTCCGTCCTGCCGGCCCGCAGCAGGTAGGCCCAGAAGACGCCCCCCAGCGACAGGCCCAGCCCGGCCTTCGCCCAGGTGGGGAACAGGTCCCCGGGTGACACGTAGCCCTCCACCGCGCCGATGAAGGCCAGGAAGGGCGCGCAGCCGAGCACCAGCTTCACCGCCTCGCGTCCCCGGAGCGCCAGCGCCTGTCCTCGCGGCAGCTCGCCCGGGTCGATGAGCGCCTGGCCCACCATCAGCCCCGCGCCGCCCGCGATGACGATGATGGACAGCTCCACCGGGCCGTGCGCGGCGATGAAGTCCAGGAAGCCCCCGCCCATGCCCTCGCGCAGGCACAGCGCGCCGATGGCGCCGATGTGCACGCCGTTGTTCACCAGGATGAACAGCGTCCCCAGGCCGAACAGCATCCCCGTGGCGAAGGTGAGGATGGTGACGGTGAGGTTGTTGGTGGCGATGTCCGACGACACCGAATTGGGCGGCGCCACGGACAGGATGTCGTCCGTCCACATGCGGCCCTGCGCCACGTACTGACGCACCGGTCCGGGCACCAGCAGCTCCGCGCCCCGGGGCTCCCACAGCACCACCAGCGCGCCCAGGAGGATGCCCAGGCACAGGAGCGCGCCGCTGGCGCCCACGAAGCGCAGCTCGCGGCGCAGCACCCGGGGGAACTCGCGCTGGAAGAAGGCTCGCACCGCGGGCCAGCGCTCCCGGGGGGGCTGGTAGATGGCGGCGTAGGCCCGGCCGCACAGCTGGTTGAGGAAGCGGTGCGCGTCCGTGTCCGGGTAGAACGTCTGCGCGTGCGCCAGGTCGGACGCGGCGCGGCGGTACAGCGCGTCCAGCCGGCGCAGCTCGTCGAGCGTCAGGGCGCCGGCGCGCTGCCGGGTCAGCAGCGCGTCGAGCGCGTCCCAGTCCGCGCGGCGCCGGGCGACGAAGGTGGGCAGCGGGGCGGCCATGTCAGACCTCCGCCCGGGCGCGTCGCCGCAGGAAGGCCTCCGTGGCGTCCGCGGACGCGAGCACCGCCTCGCGCTGCGCGTCGTCCAGTCCTCCCACGCGCTCCACCAGCCGCGCGCCCAGGCGCTGGCGCACCTGGGGCTCCAGCCCGGACGCCCGCGACAGGAAGGCCAGCACCAGCTCCACCTCCTCGGAGGTCAGCTCCCGCGCGGAGGAGGGCGCCCCCGTCCCGCTCGCGTCCACCGGGGCCGTGTACTTGTCCAGGTCGATGCGCTCGTCGCGCACGAGCAGCGTCCCCGCGAGCAGGTCCCCCAGGCGCCGGTGCCGCGCGGTCAGCAGCATCGTCAGGCACCCGGCCGCGTACCCCACGGGCAGGAAGTCCACCGCGCGGCAGAGGTTGCGCACCGCGCTCTCGAGGAGCCCCACCGGCGAGCCGTCCATCCGCACCACGCGGATGCGCAGGGCGCGCTTGCCGGGCGTCTGCCCGTGGAAGAACACCTCGCCCACCGTCCAGTACAGCCACTGGGTGGCGAAGACGCCCACCACCAGCAGCGTGCGCCCCACCGTGGACAGGCCCTGGAACACGCCGAGCACGTCCGACACCAGCAGCGTGAAGACGAAGTACGCCACCACCCAGAAGAAGAAGATCAGCGTGGCGTCCACCAGCCACGCCAGGCACCGGTAGCCGATACCCGCCACGGGCAGGGTGAGGGCCACGCGCTCCGGGGTGGCTACGTCGAGGTGCGGGGTCGAGGAGACGGGACTCATGTGCGCCAGGCAGCATACACGCTGCACGTCCCTCCGCCCCGGAGCCTCGCGCCAAGGATGTCTGGCTTTCCCGGCCAGGAGGGTGTCAGGCAGCGGACAGCGGAGGGGGCGTGGGGCGGCGGGATGTATCGCCTGTCGGACGCAAGCGCGTGTCCTGGGGATGACAGCGATGACGAACCAACGGACTCGGCGCTGGAATTCAATCCGATTCGCGCACACTTGACACTCTCGCCAGGGTCGGCTTCGCCACCGCGCTTTCCCGGTGTTAGGGTATTCGTGGCGTTGGACCGGGAGCTGGCTCCAGTGGAGGTGGAGCCCGAAAGGACGCCAGAAGTCGTCGGTAGTGGAAAGTACGCACGGAGTCGGGTCTTACATCGGTAGGCCGATCCCGGGGTGGCTCAGCGGACGCGAATACGCGACATGCGAACCTCTTCCCGTTGAGCCGCGATAGCCGGGGGTCGGAAGCAGTCAACACGGCAGTACTGGTCGTTTTCGCCATGGCGGCTGGGGGGCCTTCGCATGGCAACTAATCAAGCAGCGATTCGTGTATCCATTCTCGAAGGACCGTGGGCGGCGTGGGAAAGCCTCGCCGATGGCCTGCGCGGTGAAGGAGTGGCCGTGACCTCGGTGACGAGGGACGTGCGGCTGTTCCTCGACGGGCTCGGCACGGACCCGCCGCAGGTGGCGGTGATGGACGTGGAGGGTGACAGCGAGGCGGCGGTGGGCTGCTCCGTCACGGAGGGCATCAACCTGCTGCGCGAGGCCCGCAAGCGGCGCCTCGAGGTCCGCATGTTGTTGCTGTCCGCGGTCAGCTCGCCGGAGATCATCTCCCAGTGCTTCGACGAGGGAGCCTCCGGCTACCTGTTCCGCAAGGGCCTGGGCACGTCCGCCGTCTCGTCCGCCATCCACTCCCTGGTGCGAGGCGAGCGGCTGTTCCCGGTGCAGCTGTTGCGCAACGACTTCGAGCACCCGCCGGTGACCTCGCCCACGGCCAGCGTCCTGTTGGCGCTCACGCAGCGCGAGCGGGAGGTGCTCGCGTACGTGGCGGGCGGCGCGGACAACCTGAAGATCGCCGCGCACCTGCAGATCGCCGAGCGCACCGTCAAGTCGCACGTCACGCAGCTCTACCGGAAGCTCGGGGCGGAGAACCGCACCCAGCTGGCGCTGCGCGCGTGCCACCTGGGCGTCCGGCCACCGCCGGACCTCTGAGATGTCGCGCGTCGACGCCCGCCCGCGGCCCGTGCCTCGTCGCATGGGGCCGCCGGGCGGGGTGTCCGGCGCGCGTCAGTGCTTCAGCGCCTGCTCCTCCATCCGCTTGCGCACGCTCAAGGGCCGCATGTCCGTCCAGACCTGCTGGATGTACTCGAGGCACACGCTCTTGGGCCCCTGCTTGCCCGCGTCGCGCCAGCCCGGCGCGTTCTCCAGGTCCACCGGCCAGATGGAGTACTGCTCCTCGTGGTTGACCACGACCTTGTACGTCCTCGTGTCCGCCTGTTCGTCCGCCATGTCGATTGCTCCTCGGAGTGGCGGCATCTTGCCCTCTTTCGAGGAAAATGGGGCAAGCCGGTGAATCGCGGCGGGCTGGAGGACGACGCCCGGTGCGGTGGGTGAGGGTGGCAGAGCCTGGGTGAACGCGAAATACTCCACGGATGCGAACGTTTTCCAATGTCATCACCGCGGGCGTGTTGCTGCTGGGCACGGCCTGGAGCGCGCTGGCCGCGGCGATGATGGGGGCCGGGCCGGAGGGGCCGCACGTGCTCCGGGCGGTGGGCGCGCTGGTGCTGCTGGGGTTGGCGTCGTGGGTGTGGTCGCGCAAGGGCTCGCGAGTGGGGGCGGTGGCGGTGGTGGCCCTGGGCTGCGCGGGGCACGCCTTCGCGGTGCGCTCCGTCGCGCCGTCCTCCGAGCGGGACTGGGCCCCGGACCTGGCGCGCGCGGCGCACGCGGACGTCGAGGGCTCCCGCGTCACCCTCCACGACGTGCGCGACTTCCGCTACCGCTCCACCTCGGACTGGGACGCGGCCTGGTACACGGCCACCTATGACACGCGCGAGCTGACGGGGGCGTGGTTCATCGTCGAGCCGTTCTCCGGCTTCTACGGCGCGGCGCACACCATGGTGAGCTTCGGCTTCTCGGACGGGCGCTACGTCGTCTTCTCCGTCGAGGTGCGGCGCGAGAAGGGGGAGACGTTCTCCGCGGTGGGGGGCCTGTTCCGCCAGTTCGAGCTCGTCTACGTGGTGGGGGACGAGCGGGACCTGGTCCAGCTGCGCTCCAACCACCGCAAGGACGACGTCTACCTCTACCCGGTGAAGGCGTCGAAGGAGCGCATCTCGGACTTCTTCCTCGACATGGTGGCGCGGATGAACGCGCTCCACGCGCGGCCGGAGTTCTACGACTCGCTCGACAACAACTGCACGACGAACCTGGTGCGCCACTTCGAGAAGGTGAGCGCGGTGAAGGTGCCGTACGACCACCGCACGCTGCTGCCGGCGTTCTCGGACGCGCTGGCCTACGAGCTCGGCCTCATCGACACGGACGCGCCGCTGGAGGTGGTGCGCGCGCGGCACCGCATCAACGAGCGGGCCCTCGCGGCGGCCGACCAGCCGGACTTCTCGCGGCGCATCCGCGAGGACGGGGCCCAGGCCCGCTCAGCGCCCTGACGCGGTCGGCCCCCGGCCTTCCAGGTGCCGGGCGTAGTGGCCCTCCAGGGCGGTGAAGTAGCCGCGCTCCTCCCAGAGCGTGGCGAGCAGCCGGTCCGCCAGCGACTTCACCTCCGTGTCCTCGCCCGGAGTCGGGGTGCGCTCGCCCACGTCGCGGGGATTGCGCAGCACCCGCGTGGCCTCGACCACGAGCAGGCGGCTGCTCGCGAACAGCCGCCGCAGGGCCTGGTTGACGGGGCGGGCGTCCACCTCCGCGCACGCGGCGATGATGGCGGCGTGGATTCGCTCCGGGGTGTCGCCCTCCAGGGTGCCGTGGTCCAGGTCGCCCCGGTCCAGCGCGTGGTGGATCAGGTAGCCGTGGTGCAGCGACACGGAGGCCACGTCCACGCAGTCCTTCACCCACAGCACGAGGAAGACCTTGCGGAAGAGCTTCTTCATGGGCAGCAGCATCAGCCCGCGCAGGTAGCTCACCAGTCGACCGCCCAGCGCGCGGCCCAGGTGCGAGCCGGCCAGCGCCGTCACCGCCTTGTCCGGCGGCTTCAGGCCCCGCTCCTCGAGGAGCGAGCGGACGAGCTGCTCGCGCACCTGCGCCAGCGCATAGTCGTCCAGGAAGGGCACGGGGATGAGGGGCGTGAGCCCGGATGCGACGGCGTGCAGGGCCACGCGGCCCATCGCGGCGGGTGGGACGCTCGACGGCGGCGAGGGCTTGGGCTCGGTCATCGCCCCTTCATATGCCGGACGGGGCCCCCGATTGCAGGCCCCCGTGCGGGTCGCCCGGCGGGCACTCAGCCGCCCCGGGTGCCCTTCGCGTGCGGGAGGAGCACGGAGTACAGCGTGCTCATGACGGGGGTGGGGATTCCCAGGGCATGGCCCCGGCGGGCCACGGTGCCCTGGAGGTATTCGACCTCCAGGGGCTTTCCGGCCTCGAAGTCCACCATCATCGACGGGCGCATCTGCGGGCCCAGCCCCTCCATGAAGCGCACCACGTCGTCGGGGCGCGTGGAGGTGACGACGCCCTCGGCGGCGGCGACGCGGAGCACCTCCGAGGCGGCCTCGCGGAACATGTCCCGGAAGAAGGGGCCTTCCCTCAAGGGGCCCACCGACGTCCTCGCCGCGGTACAGAACCCGGCCATGGACGCGAGGAAGGCCAGCTTCTCCCAGAGCGGCCCACGGATGTCGGCCACCGCGTCGGTGGTGACGCCCGCGTTCGCGAACACGTCGCGCAGCGTCTGCACGCGCTTGGAGACGCGGGAGGTGTCGCCGAAGGCCTCGCCCAGCACCACGCGGTTCAGGGTGCCGGCCTGCCTGATGACGCCCGGCTCGCTGATGGCGGTGGAGATGTACGTCGTGCCGCCGATGACGGCGGCCTCGCCCACGGCGGCGGCGACCTCGGACGGGCTGTCCACGCCGTTCTGGAGCGTGACGACGACCGCGGTGGCACCTCCCAGGGCGGGCGTATCCGAGGCGGCCGTCAACGTCCTCAGCACGGGCAGCACGCTGGCGACGTCGTAGTTCTTCACCGCGAGGAGCACCACGTCCACCGGCCCGATGAGGGCGGCGTCCTCCTCGGCGCGGACCGCGAGCGTGAAGTCGCCCTCCGAGGAGAGGACGGTGAGGCCCTTGTCGCGCATGGCGCGCAGGTGGGCGCCCCGCGCGAGGAACCGGACGTCATGGCCCGCGCGCACCAGCCGCGCGCCGTAGTAGCCACCCACTCCACCCGAACCAACGATGGCGAATCGCATGGGCCCGGAAGATAGCGCGAAGGTCCCGGGCGTCCGGCGCTCGATTCCCTCCTTCACGATGCGCGTGGCGGCGCACCGCCGCGGAGTCGGGAACGTCCGGTCGGAACGGCGAGGCCGAAGGACTCCGAGCCCGGGGGCCGCGCGGGGCGAGACCCCCGGTGTGTCCTTTTCCCGTGGCGCACGCACGCTCCGGTGGTGCCGCCGCGCGTCGAGACGGAGGCTCGCGTCGTGTCCCGCGTGGCGTCAGAGCGCGAGCGCGCGCGCCTGCGTCGCGCCCAGCGTGGTGGCGAGCGCCTCGGGGGGCGGCGTGGTGGCGTTGGCGATGAAGGCGGCGGTGGCCTCGGGCGTGGCGCAGACGGCGAGGATGCGCTCGGGAATCATGAACGCGCTGAGGAAGGCGTCGGCCACGCGCGTGTCGCGGCTGCCCGTGAACAGCAGCTCGCCGACGTGCGGCGCAAGCGGCTGCAACAGCGCGTTGCTCCAGTCGGTGGCGGGCGCCACCGCGGCCCACATCCTCACCTCCGCGTCGTGACAGAACGCCTCGTCGAAGGGGCGGTCGGAGCGCAGCGCCTCCTGGATGGAGGCGGCCAGCGAGAAGGCCGACGCGGAGGCGGCGTTGGCTCCCTGTCCGGCGAGCGGATCGTTCGTCACGTGCGTGTCGCCCACCGCCATGACGAAGCGTCCTCCGCCGAGCGCCGCCCACGGGCGACGCACCACCGGCGTGAACGCGCCCTGGAGGAACTCGAGCGGTCCCCGCACGCCGAACGCGGACGGGGTGATGCGCTCATAGGTCGACGGCGCGAAGCGATGCAGGAAGTGCAGCAGCAGGGCGTCGAAGGCGGCGGGGTCCTCGTCGCGTCTGCGCGTGCTCAGCATGGCCAGCTCGCTGCCCGGCAGCGCTTCGATGAGCACGCTGGGGACACGACCGTGCCGGGTGATGAACTGGGACTCGAACACCTCGCCCTGGCCCGGCACCAGGTTCGCCTGCATGCACGCCGGCTCCGGCATGCGCACGCCGTCGAGGGTGGCCGCGAAGAGCAGGCGCGGCGGCTGCGCGTGCGGCGACAGCTCGGGGACGCGAGGGAACAGTGACGTCAGGCCACTGCGGCCGGTGGCCACCACCACCAGGGTGTGTCGCTCGGCCAGCGTCTCCAGCGCCGCGACGTCCACCGCGCCCACCTCCAGCCGGCCGCCGCGCGCCACGAACTCCTCCGCGAGCCGGGGCAGGTACGCGCGGTAGTCCACGCACAGGCCCGGCTCGCTCAACCGCCCCGTCAGGCTGAAGGGCTGTGGCCCATGCACGTGGATGGCGCAGCGGTCCATGGCCAGCTCCGCCGCCGCCCAGAAGTCCACCCCCAGCTCGCGCTCGCGCGCCCGCGTCGGCGCGTGATGCGTCACCGTGTTCAACAGCCGCCCGGCGCGCACCCTCGCGGGCTCCTGCTCCGCGTAGAGCGTCACCGCAACATTCTGCGCCAGCAGCTTCAACCCGAGGTGCAGACCGGCCGTGCCGGCCCCGACGATACCGATGCTCGCCATCTGTCTCTCCTTCACTTTTCCCGAGCAGCCGCGCCTGCGCCGCCCAGTCCCCCCGAGGGGCTGAGGGATTCCCGGGTGTTCCGGGGTGTGCACGACTTGAATAGCACACCCTGAATGGATTCCTTCAAACAGGCCACACCCTGAGTTGTGAGATCCAGGAGGGTCCACCCGCACCCGTCCTGAATCGGACGGACGCGGGCGGGGTTGGGATGGTGGGGGCGGGGGACCTACAGTCGAGGGTGATGAGTTCGGTGCTCGACGTGGTGCTGGAAGTGGGCGACGTGACGGCGACGGCCGCGGACGTCGTGCTGTTCAAGTACGCGCAGCAGCTCTACGGCGCGTCGGGGCAGGCGATGGCGAGGTTGGGGGCGGAGGGGCAGGGGGTGGCGCCGCTCGAGCTGAGGCCGGGAGAGGTGCGCTTCGTGGAGACCCAGGGGGCGCTGGGGGCGCCGCTGGCGCTCTTCGTCGGGACGGTGCGGCTGGGGGACTTCGGCTACCACGAGATCCGCCAGTTCTCCCTGCGCGCGCTCCAGGCGCTCGAGTCCCGTCCCGGGGTGAAGCACGTGGCGGGCACGCTCCATGGCCCCAACTACGGCCTGGACGAGGACGAGGCCGCGCTCGCCTTCGTGGGCGGACTGGTCGATGCGTTCCAGCGAGGCATCGGCCCTCGGAGCCTGGAGCGCTTCACGGTGGTGGAGGTGAACGCGCGCCGCGCCGCGCGGCTGCGCAAGGCGCTGGAGCAGGGGCTGGGCGGGACGCCGGGCGTGAAGGCGCTGCCGGACGGCGGTGGCTTCCGGGTGCAGCGGATGAACGCGTTCGTCCAGGCGCCGCCGCTGGCCACCGCGGGCATCGTGTCCATGGACAAGCCCCACGCCTTCGTGGCGATGCCCTTCAGCCCGGAGCTCGAGGACACGTTCCACTACGGCATCCTCGGGCCGGTGAAGGCGGCGGGGCTGTTGTGCGAGCGCGTGGACCAGGCCGTGTTCGACGGGCCCATCATCCAGCGCATCAAGGAGCGCATCGACAGCGCCAAGGTCGTCATCGCGGACCTGTCGATGGCCAACCCCAACGTGTACCTGGAGGTCGGCTACGCGTGGGGACGCGGGCGGCCCACGTTGCTGCTGGTGCGCGACGTGCGGGAGCTGCGCTTCGACGTCGCGTCGTACCGCTGCATCGTCTACCGCAGCATCCGCGAGCTGGAGACGTCGTTGACGCGGGAGCTGGCGCGGCTGCTCGGCGCCTGACTACCAGCCGCGCGCGGCCACCGCCCAGGACGTCGTCACCGCGTCGCCGCGCAGCACGTGCAGCCGCTCGTGCAGGTTGACGGCGGCGCACACGTGGTTGGGCACCACGCGCACGCGCTCGCCCACGCGCGGGCGCCACGTCGTCGCGGACACGTCGAGCAGGCCGTGCTCCTCGGAGAGGCCCCGCACGAGCACGTCGGGCCGGTCCAGCAGCGCCCCGTAGCCGCCCCCGGCCGCGAGGCCCTCTTCCTTCGCCAGGGCCTTGGAGCCGGCGTCGATGACCACCTGCCCGGGGACGGCGGTGCTCACCACCGTGGCGAGCACGCTGAAGGCGCACTCGCTCCACGCGCAGGCGCCGACGGCGGCCGTGTTGCGGTCGTTCAGCACGTTGATACCCGGCCGTATCTCCGTGAGGCCCGCCACCTCGTGGGAGCGCCACAGGGTGGGCGTCGAGCCTCCGCTCACGACCTCGGGGCGCAGGCCCGCCGCCGTCAGCGCGTCCAGGAAGCCGCCCAGGCGCGTGGTCTGCTCCACCAGGGACGCGCCCTGTTCGGACACGGCGGCGCGCAGGTGGCCCGGATAGAAGATGACGCCCCGGTACGCCACGCCTCCTGTGGTGGTGATGGCGCGGGCGAGCGCGACCGCGTCGTCCGGTGACTGGACGCCCACGCGCCGCATGCCCATGTCCAGCTCCACCAGCACGCCCACGGTGCGCCCGGCGTCGCGCGCGGCGCGCCCCAGGCCGTCGAGCGCCTCGGACGAGTCGAGCGCCACCGTCAGCCGCGTGCCAGCGGGAAGGGCCATGAGGCGCGCGAGCCGACCGCGACCCACGGGCGGGTAGGCGAGCAGGACGTCGTCGGAGACGGTGGACATGACCTCCGCCTCGCGAGGCGTGGCCACCGTTGCGCCCACGGCGCCGGCCGCGAGCTGGAGCGCGGTCAACTCCGCCGTCTTGTGCGTCTTCGTGTGCGGACGCCAGCGCAGCCCGTGCTCGCGGGTGTAGTCGGCCACGCGGCGGAGGTTGGCCTCCACCCGGTCCAGGTCCACCAGGGCGGCGGGGGTGACGAGCGCGTCGAGCGGGGAGTCGTCCATGCGGCGCATGGTGGCACCGCGCGCGGCCCGGCTCCAGCGAAGGGTGGGGGGAGGGCCGCCCGGGAGACACCGAGGCCCGCGCGGACCTGGAGGCGACTCCAGGCACCGGCGGGCCTCGTGGACTCAGGCGTCGCGACGTCGCGTCACTTCGTCGGGGGCGCGGCGACCTTCTTCGCGGGCGGCAGGTACTTCATGCCCAGCTGGTTGAAGACGAACGAGTACACGTCCACCTCCTCCTCGATGCGGGCGCTGAGCGGCGTGCCGGAGCCATGGCCGGTCTCCGCGTCCGCGCGCAGGACGATGGGGTTCTTCGACGCGTTGGCCGTCTGGAGGCGCCCCACCATCTTCCGCGAGTGGAACGGGTCGACGCGCGGATCGTTGGCGCCGGAGGTGAAGAGGATGGAGGGGTACTTCGCGCCGTCCTTCACGTTGTGCAGCGGCGAGTAGCCCAGCAGCGCCTTGAACTGCTCCGGGTCCTTCACGCTGCCGTACTCGGTGACGTTGAACTGGCCGTTGGACGTGCGCTCCGAGCGCAGCATGTCATAGAGGCCGACGCGGGCCACCACGGCGCCGTACATCTCCGGGTGCTGCGTCACGACGGCGCCCATCAGCAGGCCGCCGTTGCTGCCGCCCTGGATGGCCAGCTTGCTGGGGCGCGTGTACTTCTGGTCCACCAGCAGCTTCGCGCACGCGTAGAAGTCGTCGAAGACGTTCTGCTTCTTCGTGAGCGAGCCCTCGGCGTGCCACTTCTCGCCGAACTCCGAGCCGCCGCGCAGGTTGGCCACCGCGAACACGCCGCCCTGCTCCAGCCACAGCCCCGCCAGCGCGTTGAAGCCCGGGGAGATGGAGATGTTGAAGCCGCCGTAGCCGGTGAGCAGCGCGGGGTTGTTCCCGTTGAGCTTCGTGCCCTTCTTCCGGAGGATGGTGAGCGGGACCTTCGTGCCGTCCTTCGACGTGGCCTCCACGCGGAGGACCTCCACGTCGCTCACGTCCAGCGGCGAGGTGCGCGCCAGCGCCGTCTTCGTCACCTTGCCGTCCTGCGCGGAGTAGCGGTACCACGCCTGCGGCTGCACGAAGCTGACGTTGCTGAACAGGATGTCGTCGCCGTTGCCGGCTCGCACCAGGCCACCCACCGACGACACGGGCGGCGTGGGGAGCACGCCCAGCTCCTTGCCCTGCGGGTCCACCATGCGCACCTGGGACGGACCGCCCAGCTGCTCGCTCACGTACAGCCGCGTCTTCGTCGGGAAGACGCCCTGGATGCTGGCCTTGCCCTCCGGGACGATGACCGTGGCCTTGTCCAGCGTCGGCGTGGCCAGCGGCAGGCGGAGCACCTTGCCCAGCGGCGCGTCCTGGCGGCTGAGCAGGTAGAGCGCCCCGTCATGGCCGAAGTGCGAGCCGATGATCTTGTCCGCGAACTTCGTCACCTGCGTCCACTTCCCGTCCGGGCCGTGGAGGTACAGCATGTACTCGCCGCCGTCGCCGTTGGCGACCTGCGCGGTGGTGTACTTGCCGTCCGGCGACGTCTCCAGCTCCGTCATCGCGATGCGCGGGAAGTCCTTGCCCAGCTCGTACGTGTCCTGCTCCGTGGGCGTGCCCAGCTTGTGGAAGTACACCTGCTGGTAGAAGTCGCGGTCCTCGGCGGGGCGCTCCTCGCCGCGCGGATAGCGCGTGTAGAAGAAGCCCGTGCCGTCCGCGTTCCACGCCAGCCCGCCGCCCGCGGTGCCGCCGTTGACGCGCGGGACGACCTCGTTCGACAGCGGCTTGCCGGTGGCCACGTCATGGACGGTGACGTCGCCGCTCTCCGTTCCGCCCTTGGACATGGAGATGGCGATCTTCTTGCCGTCCCGCGTCAGCTCGTAGAAGTCGATGGTCGTCTTGCCGGACGGGTCCACCACCATGGGGTCCACGAGCACGCGCTCCGTGGACGTGTCGTCCACCGAACCGAGCACCACCAGGAAGGGCTGCTGCCGGGGCGGCTGGCTCTTCATGGCGACGAGCGTCCCGCCCGCCTCCACCAGCTTGTAGTACGCGGGGGACTTCCACGTCAGCAGCTCCGTGACGCGCTGGCGGATGGCCTCGCGTCCCGGCAGCTTGTCGAGCAGGGCGCGCGTGTACTGGTTCTGCGCGTCGTTCCACTGCTTCACCTTCGGGTCCGCCGAGTCCTCCAGCCACTGGTACGGGTCCTTCACCTCCGTCCCGTGGTAGGTATCGACGACTTCCTTCTTCTCCGTGACGGGCGGCTTCGCGGCGTTCTTGCCAGCGGCCGGGGCCGTCATGGGCAGCACCAGGGCCGCCGCGACCAATGCGGTTCTCAGCTTCACTGTTCACCTCGGGGGGACGGAAAAGGCAGGCCGCAGCCTGCCACGTCCTCCCGCGCGCGCAGCACCTTCGTGACGAGGGAATGTCACGGGGGCCCGCGTGTTCCGTCGGGTTGCCGCCAGTCGCCCGGCGTGGGCGGCTTGCCGGGAATCCGAGGCGCTCCGGACGTCAGCGCAGGGGCAGGTCGACCAGGGAAGCGGCGAAGCGGTCGAAGACCTCGTTGGCGGGCAGCGCCGTGCCTTCGTCCATGTTGCCCAGCATCAGCGCGAACACGACGCTGGGGTGCTCCGCGTCGCCGGGCCGGTCGATGACGCCGGCGAAGCACTTCTGCCCGGAGAGCGTCCCCGTCTTCGCGCGGATGCGGCCGGCGGTGACGGGCGTGACGGGGCGGGTGGCCAGCGTCCCGTCGACACCCGCCACGGGCAGGCTGTCCACCAGGGCGGCGCCGTAGGGCTCGCGCAGGCTGGTGAAGAGCACGCGGGCGAGCCCCCGCGCGGTGGCCATGTTGTAGCGAGACAGGCCGCTGCCATCGACGGGGTGCAGGTCCCTCGACGGGATGCCGCGCCGGGTCAGCTCCTGGCCCAGGGCCGTGCGCAGCGAGACGTAGTCCTCGGCGCCCAGCCGCTCGCGGGCGAAGCGCATCCCCAGCCGCTCCGCGTAGAGGTTGAGCGACTCCTTGTTGGTCGCCTTGACCAGGGCGGACAGCGGCGGGCTGACGAGCGTGAGCAGCGGCTCGGGGCGGGGCGGCAGCAGGGGGGAGGGCGCCTCGAGCGTGGCGGGCAGCCTCGGCACTCCGCGCGCGTGCAGCGCCTCCTCCACGCACGCGGAGAAGAGGACCTGGGGCTCGTCCACGGAGAGCTTCACGCTGGCGCTGCGAGGGCAGGCCTTCGCGGGGGAGCGCCACACGCAGCGCACGCCCGGGGCGCCGCGCTGCCGCGTGCACGAGAGGTTGGGGCGCTCGGCGTTCATGTCCACGCTCACCAGCGCTGGCAGGTTCGCGAAGGCGGGCGTGAACTGGAGCGTGGGAGGCACGGCGCAGTCCGCCCCCTCCGCGCGGGACACCGCCAGGTCCACGACGTTCTCCCGGAACACGAACGCGGTGGGCGCGGCGCTGTAGGCATAGGCCGCGTCGTCCCAGGCCCAGCCGGGGCCGAACGTCGCGTCCGCGTCGGGCGTGCCTCGCACTCGCACCTGTCCACGCCACTGGCGGACACCGCGCGCCTGGAGCGCATCGGCCACCTGCTCGCACGCGAGCGCCGTCTCCGGGAAGCGCCACGAGCCCAGCGACGGATCTCCCGAGGACTCGACCACGATGTCCCCGAGGAAGAGCCCGTCGAGCAGGGTCCCCTCCAACGACACGGGCGTCTGGAAACGGAAGTCGGGCCCGAGCGCGGAGAGCACCGACGCCGTGGACACGACCTTCATCGTCGAGGCGGGCAGCAGCCGGACGTGCTCGCGGTGGGCGTAGAGCTGCTCCCCGGTGCGCGCGTCCAATACGATGGCGCTCGCCAGGGCGCCCTCCGCCTCGAGCGTCGAGAAGAGGCCCGTGGCGACGGCGTCCACCGTGGGCACCTCCGGGCGCCGCGCGCGGAAGCAGCCGGGAAGCAGGAGGGAGGCCAGGAGCAGGGAGATGGGCAGGATGCGTCGCATGGCGCGCGCCACGCTAACGCCCGGTCGCCTCGGGTGTCATGCGCGGGCGCATGGCTCCGCGCGCGCCTCGCCACCCTGGTCGTCCGGCGCGCGAGCCCACCCCTTCAGCAAATCCCGGAGGTTATGGGTTTCCGATGGGCGCCGGTCCCCGCCCGTCGAGGCGACGCGCCACCCCGCGCCATGCCCGGAGCGCCGTGCCACGTCGGGCGCTAGAAGCTGCCGACGATGCCGCCCATGATGCCGCCGTGGCGCGTCGAGCCCACGGACGGAATCAGCCGCACGGTGGAGGCGGCGCCGGTGGCGGGGACCATGGTGGCGAGCTCGGAGGGGTGGGGCTCCAGGCCCAGCTCGTAGCCGATCACCGCTCCCACGGGAGGCAGCGCGAGGAGGCCGAGGACCGCGAGTCCATCGTTGGTGTCGTCGAACGCGGCGAAGGTCAGGACACCCGAGCCCGCTCCGACGATGGCGCCCATCAGGGTGGACCAGAACGAACCGCGCTCCTTCATGATGGTGCCCGAGAAGTAGACGCCCAACGTCGCGCCGATGGCCATGCCCGCGCCGCCGGTCAGCCACGCCTCGGCGCACGAGTCATCCACCAGCCCGTCGCAGTTGTCGGCCAGGAGCACACCCGGGATGAGCCCCAGGAAGCCCGCGCCCGTGGAGCCCATGCTTCCGGCGGCCGTCTCGATGGCGAGCCGCGCGGCCTGGGGCATCCTCCAGGGCCTGCGAGCAGGCCTGACGGCGGGGGGCGGGGACCTGGGGATGTCGAGCGCGGACTCGCGCGCGCCTTCGTCCGGCGTCACGACGAGCGGCGCGTCCTCCACCACGTCGGGCGCGGACACGAGCGGCGGAGCCTGGAGCGACTCCACGGGGGGCGGCGCCTGGATGGGCGCGTCCTGGGCGAAGCCGATGGCGGGCAGGCTGGCGCAGAGGACGGCGAGGACGACGAGCGGGCTCGGATGGCGCTTCATGGGGATGCCCTCCAGGGGCCGTGTCACGCTAGCGCACTCCCTGGGGCGCAGGGGGGCGAGGTCTGCACACGGAGTACCTTGACGGCGCACCGCGCGCCCCCCATCCTGCCGCGCCCCATGCCTGTCCTTCGTGGTGCCGTCACCTTCTCGCGCTTCCGGGTCGAACCCACCAAGGAAGCGCCCTCCGACATCAAGCGTTGGCTCCAGCGTGGCCTCAAGGCGCACGCCTTCGAGCCCATCGATCGCAAATCCGAGGACGACCGCGCGGCGGGCTTCGTCGAGCTGGAGAACGCGGACGCCGTCGACTTCGCCGTCAGCCGCCTGTTCTATGGCGAGTACGCGCTGTTCTCCTTCCGCATCGACACGCTCAAGGTCCCCGCGCCCGCGATGAAGCAGGAGCTGGCCAAGTGGACCACCCAGTTCGAGGCGGAGAATGACCGGCCGCCCAGCCGCGGCGAGAAGACCCAGGCCAAGGGGCAGATCAAGCAGATGCTGCGCAACCGCGCCACGCCCCGCACCAGCGTGCTGGACGTGAGCTGGAACCAGACCACCCAGCAGATGCAGATCTGGGCCGCGTCGCGCAAGGTGGTGGAGGAGATCGTCATCGCGCTGGAGAACGCGCTGGGGCTGAAGCTGGTGGGCCTCACGCCCGCGGCCATCGCGCAGATGTCTGGAATCGACGAGGGGGCGCTGGGGCCCACCGCGGAGCTGATTGGAATGGACCTGCCGGCGACGGGGGAGGTGGCGCATGTCGAAGCGTGAGCAGGCGCGTATCGAGGCGGCGTTCGCCCGGGGCGACGTCGGCGTCGATGGTGGCGCGACGGAGGAGAAGCAGGACGAGGCCGAGGTCGAGAAGGGCAAGGCCCGAGAGGCCCTGCTGCGAGGCCGGGCCTACCTGGGCCGCGAGTTCCTGACGTGGATGCTGTGGCGCTCCGAGTCCGGCGACGCGCTGGTCGAGTACGAGAAGAGTGGCGTCAACGTGCTCTTCATGGGCCGCGTGACGCTGCGGGGCGTGGCGGGTGACGTCACGGAGATGAACGCCAAGGGCACGCTCGCGCCGTACTCCACGCAGGTGAAGCACGCGTTGGACCGCGGCCTGCTGGTGGCCCAGGCCCGCGTGCGCTTCACGCATGCGGAGAAGGAGTACGAGGCCACGCTGGACTCCGAGTTCCTCGACGTTCGCGCCGCCAAGCTGCCGGCGCTGATGAGCGAGGAGGAGGATGACCAGCTCACCGAGCGCCTGTTCCTCACCGAGCAGCTCTCCGCCATGGTGGACGCGCTCGTCCGCGACTTCCTCACCATCCGCGCGGGCAAGACGTGGAGCAAGCAGGTGGTGCCCGCGATGAAGGAGTGGATGCGCGGGGACGAGCAGGGCGCGGACGCGCTCTCCAAGGCCGCGCGCGCCCGGGGCCGAGAGGCCCGCGCCGCCCGGAATTGAGTCCGGGAACGTTTTCGCGGACGTCGTGAGCGCCCCCTTCGTCGGTTCGGGCGCTCAGGGCGACGCGGGAGCGAGCGCGCGAAAGCCCTCGGCGAGCGCGATGCCGATGTTGGTCATCAGGTCCTGCCGCGCGTTGACGACGTAGAGGTGCGGCGTCAGGGCCCACACCTCGCGGAGCACGCGCCGGGGCGGGGGAGGGGGCTGGGTCGACAGCCCCGCCTGGAGCAGCGGCAGCACCTTGTCGGAGAGGCGCAGCGCGGTGTCCATGACGAAGATGGCCAGGTGTGGACGCAGCGCCCGGACCCGCCGGAAGAAGGCCCCCACCTCGTCGGGCGCGAGGTGCTTGGGCGGCGAGGACTTCATCTCCAGGTAGAGGAGCTTCCCCTCCGCGGTCGCCACGACGTCGAGGTCACCTCCCACGTCGGGCGCGTGGAACTTCACGCCCGCCGCGACGTCGAGCGCGAACCGCTCGCGCAGCTCCCGCGCCACGTACCACTCCAACGTCCCGCCGAAGCTGGCCACCGGGTGGGTGAGGCGGTAGCGCCCATCGTCCTCGCGCGCGGCGAGGCCGAGCGATACCAGGTCCTGTGCGAAGGCCTCCGCCTGGGGCGGCTCGAGGTAGCGCGTCGCCTCCGCGGGGTTGAAGGCGCCTCGTCGCAGGATGGCGCCGCGCAGGAACAGACGGAAGGCGTAGTGGCTCAGCCGCTCCATCAGCCGCTCGGCCCGCGCGCCGTCCACGTCGGCGGGGAAGGGCAGGTCCAGGGGCGCGACGGTCGCCTGGAAGCCGCGCCGGACCAGCATGGCGAGTGGCTCGTTGCCCCGTGCCAGCAGCACGCGCGGCGCGGCGCTCGCTCCGGCCTCGCTCAGCTCCAGCGCCCTCGCGGAGGGCAGCTCCTCATCGACGTCGGGATGCTCCGGCATGTCATTTCCCTCACCCTGCTCGTGGCGCGCGCTGGCGCGAGTCCGGGAGCAGCGACTGTGCTCCAGGCGCGGCCCTGACCCGCGTCGGGGATGATCGCGCGTCCGGCGGGGAGGGGGCGCCCGTCGCCGCGCCTACTGGACGTTGACGGGACAGTAGCGCAGGAACTGCGTCACGGGAGGCTGGCACAGGTTCAGCAATCGCGAGTCATCGCTGAAGCTGTGGCGCTTCGCCTGGAGGTAGCACGACGCCGGGTCGTCGTCGCTCGTGGCGAACTGGCACAGCTGTACCGCCTGCCCCTGGCTCAGGGAGCCGTCGCGTTGGACGCGGAGGAAGCACTTCGCGGGCGCGTTCGAGCGGGCGCCACGGCACAGCTGCGTGGCGGCGGACTCGTCCGTCAGACCTCCCTGGTGCGCCGTCTGGTAGCAGGAGACCTGGGGCGCGACGGGCTCTCCCTCTTCCGCGTCCTGCGCGCGCGCGCCGCCCGGTGTCCCGAGCAGGGCGAGCGCGACGAGTGCTCCCTTGCCCCAGATGACAGGCGAGGCGGGCGGGTAGGGCGGCGGGCTGCCTGGCTTCATCGCGGGGCTCCTCTCGGGTCTCGTCGAGAATCTAGGAGCGTCCCGGTGGAGGGGCAGGCGCGGAGCAGGCCCGCCTTCCGGGGGGGCGGGGGACCGGGGCCGGGGCCGCTCGACCGACCCCGGCGGGAGCGCGTCAGCGGGCCTGCGCGATGCGGTTGTTGGTGCCCGTGTTGCTGACCCGGGGCTTCTTCCCCTTCTCGGCGCCCTGCTTCCACGTGACGCTGTTGCCGCTGCCCGTCGTCTCGATGCGGCGCGCTGCGTTCACCACGACCTTGTTGTCGCTGCCGGTCACCTCGACGTGAGCACAGACGCCCGTCAGGGTGACCTTGTTGCTGGAGCCGACGATCTCCGCCTTGCCTCCGTCGCCACAGTCGAGCGTCACGGTGCGGTCGGAGTCCACGAGCTCCAGCGAGTCCCCGCTCCGCGACGACGTCTTCTCCTCGTCGTCGTCATGCGCCATGGCGCCGTCGACCTGGACATCGACGCCGTCGCCCGTGCGAACGCGCGCCGTCCCGCCGCGAGTCTCCACGGTGTGACCCTGGGCCTTCACCTTGACGCTGCCGTCCTTGCCGACCTTGACTGACGTGGCGTCCTCGTCGTCCACCGCCGCTACTCTACGAAACGGCGTCACGGACATTCAAAACCCACCCACGTACCCGCGAGCGCACGGGCCTTGTACAGTGCGTGGGCGTCTCATCCCGGGACACCGAGGTGGAGGGGGCATGGCGGACGTGGCATCCCGTCTCTCGTCGGAGTGGCGGACCTGGCTGGCGGAGAACGTGGTGCGGGGCGTGGCGACGCGGCGCCTGGTGGACGCGCTCGTGGACGCGGGGCTGGCGGAGGCGAACGCGCTCGACGAGGTGGAGGCCGTCCGGCGGGGACTCCCGGTGGCGGAGGCGCTGCGGCGCGTGGCCTCGCACGAGGACATCCTCGCGTTGCTGGACTCGCGCGTCGCGCTCGAGCGGCAGTCGGGCTGGACGCGCAGGCTGGACCGGCGCGGGGACCTCACGCCGCGCCAGGTGGTGGAGCAGTACTACCTGCCGCACCGCCCCGTCGTGCTCGAGGGCTTCATGCGCGACTGGCCCCTCATGCGCGAGTGGACGCCGGCGCGGCTGGCCGAACGCTACGGTGACGTGGCGGTGGAGGTCATGGCGGGACGCGAGGCCCGCGCCGACCACGACGTAGAGCCGGATGCCTGTCGACAGGTGCTGCCCTTCGGAGCGTTCCTCCGTCGGCTCGAGCAGGGCGGGCCCACCAACGACCTGTACCTGACGGCCCGAAACTTCGCCCTGGAGCGCGAGGAGCTGCGAGGGCTGCTGGAGCACGTGCGCTATCCAGAGGGCCTGTTGCGCGCGACGGACCGGGTGGGCGCGGTGAAGCTCTGGGTGGGACCGGCGGGCACGCTCACCCAGCTCCACCACGACCTGGGCTCCGTCCTCTTCGGACAGGTTCATGGACGCAAGCGCTTCCGCCTCATCCCTTCATTCCAGCTCCACCACGTCTACAGCCACCTGGAGGTGTGGAGCCAGGTCGACGCCGAGCACCCCGACCTCGCGCGCTTCCCCGCGTATCGCGAGGTGGAGGTCCTGGAGACCGTCGTCGGCCCCGGCGACATGCTGTTGATTCCCGCGGGCTGGTGGCACTGGGTGCACGCGCTCGAGGTCAGCGTGTCCGTCACCTTCCAGGAGTTCGACGTCCCCGAGGGCAACACCTGGTGGAAGCTGGGATGAACGACGCGACGGCCGACTTCACTTTTCCAATGGCGGCGTCTTGGGCGGCTCCGTGGGCACGGTGCGCTCGACGCTGGGTGTCGATTGACCACCCGGGTTCGGAACGATGCGCGGCGCCGGCCGGAGGGCGGGGTTCGGCGGCGGATTCGGCACGATCTTGGGAGTGGGATCCAATGGCGTCGTCATGCGGTCCCCAGTGCGGCGTGGTGGTCTTCCCGGGTGGTATATCGCACCCTGCGAGCCATGACTCCTGACACATTCCAGGAACTCGAGCCCTCGTTGTGTGCGTGGGTCGCGGAGAACCTGTCAGGTGGAGTGGAGGTGGACCTCCTGGTGGAGGTGCTGAGGGCGACGGGGGTGGAGTCGTCCCGGGCCCGCGCGGCCGTGGTGGCCATCTGCGCGCATCCGGCGGTGTGCCAGGCCCGGGAGTCCCTGGGGCGGCGCGAGGCGCTGGAGGCGCTGCTGGAGGCCCGCTCGGCGCTCTATCGACAGTCCCTGGGCGAAGCGGGGCCGGTGGTGGAGCGGCGGCGGGGGCTGGCTCCGGAGGTGTTCTTCGAGGAGTTCTACCTGCGCAACCGCCCCGTCATCGTCGAGGGGCTCCTGGACGACTGGCCCGCGCTGTCGCGTTGGACGCCCGAATGGCTGGTGTCCCGGTTCGGCGACGAGGCGGTGGAGGTGATGGCGGGGCGCGATGGAGAGCCGGACCCCGACTTCCACGCCGAGCGTCTGCGCGCGACGGTGCCGCTGCGGACGCTGGTGGAGCGGATGCTCGCGGGCGGCGAGTCCGACGACGTGTACCTGGTGGCTCGCAACAGCTTGTTGTTGCGCGAGGCGTTCCGGCCGCTGCTGGACGACCTGCGCCCGCCCGCGGGCTACATCCATCCGGACCTGCGCACGCCAGACAGCGTCCACCTGTGGTTCGGCCCGGCGGGGACGCTGTCCAATCTCCACCACGACCACCTCAACGTCTTCTTCTGCCAGGTGCTGGGGCGCAAGCGGTTCTGGTTGGCGCCCTCGTGGGAGCTCCCCTGGCTCTACAACGACCGGGGGCTGTACAGCGCGGTGGACATCCGCGCGCCCGACGCGCGTCGCCACCCCGACTTCTCGCGCGCGGCGCTGGCCTCGTGCGTGGTGGGCCCAGGGGACGCGCTGCTGATTCCCGTGGGCTGGTGGCACGCGGTGCGCGCGCTGGACGTGAGCTTGTCGGTGACGTTCGTCAACTTCGACAGGCCGGAGCGCAACGCGCAGTGGCGGAACTATTGGATCGGCCCCAGGCCGGAGAAGGTGGAGCGATGACGCGAGCCGGAGCTTCGCTGGCGCCCGAGTGGCGGCGATGGGTGGTGGAGAACCTGCTGCGCGGCGCGGAGGTGGAGGACCTGGTGTCCATCCTCGCGCGGGCTGGCGTGGAGTCGCACGTCGCGACCGGGGCCGTGCGCGCCGAACTGGAGGACCCGTGTTTCCAGGGCGCCGCGCGCGCCGTCGCCATGCACCGCAAGCTGGAGGGGCTGCTCGACCTGTACGGCGACCTGTACCGACAGGCCCCGGGACACGACCGCGTCGACCGGCATGACGTCCTGTCGCCGGGGGACTTCTTCGAGCGCTACTACTTCCAGAACCGACCCGTGGTGACGCGCGCCACCGCGCGACCGCTCGACGTGGCGGCCTGGGAGCGGCTCGTCGCGGGCGTGGAGGTGGACGGTGTGACGGCGGCCGGCCGTGACGCGCCCGTCGCGCCCGCGCCCTGGCGGGAGCTCGTCGCGTTGCCCGAGGGGCTCGTGGACACGCGCGTGGCGCCGCGCCTGTGGTGGGAGAAGGCCGAGACACGAGGCGCGCTGGCGCCGGCGCGGCGCAACGTGCTGCTGTGTCAGGTCCATGGCCGGCGGCTCGCGCGGCTCGTCCCCGCGTTCGCGTTGCATCGGGTCCAGGGGGCGTCCGCCGCGCCGGAGGACGTGCCGGTGCTGGAGGTGGAGCTCGGGCCCGGCTCGCTGGTGTTGTTGCCCGTCGGCTGGTGGTACTCGTGGCACGCGCCGGAGGGGGGGGCCGCGCTCGCCTTCGAGGCCTTCCTCGCGCCCGAGCCGAACGTGGACTGGGCACCGGGACGCAAGCCGCGCGAGCCTACGCCTCCTCCTCGTGTCCGTCTGGATTGAGCAGCGTGCGCGCGAGCTGTCGCAGGGCGGGGGCGACGGGCTCCTGCTCCAGCCGCCGCAGCGAGTCCTTCGCGGCGTCGAGCCGCCCGGCCTGGTGGAGGAGCTTCAACGCGCGGTACTGGAGCAGCTCCTCGGGGGGCATGGAGTGGGGGACGGGGGGCTGGCCTCGCAAGGGAAGGCGGCCTCGCTGCGATAGCAGGTCGAGCAACACGTCGGCGTCCTCGGTTGCCAGCGCCTCGGGGGCCTGCTCCATCTGCTCCAAGGCCTCCATCAGCTCGCTCCAGGCGAAGCCACCGGATGGGGGCTTGCGCTCCGCCACCATCCGCCTGAGCTGTTCGCGTGTCGTCGACATGGCCGCTCCTAGCGTGTCCACATGATGTCGAGCTCAGGGACCTGCTCCGTCCGGACGGTGATGCCGAAGTCACCCCGCTCCAGGTCCACCTCCCACAGCCTGCCGTTCGCGCGCAGCGTGCCCATCAGGAACGGCAGCGTCGGATGGAGGTAGCGTTCGCGGAACGGCGAACCCCGTCCCATCCGGACGGGCCTGCCATCGTCCGGGGGCAGGGCCATCTCCAGCTCCACGGCCCTCGACAGGAAGCAGGCGTCGTAGAGGTACAGCCTTCCCGCGTCCTCCAGGAAGTTGAGGCAGTGGCCATCGTCCCAGCCCGCCATGAAGCAGTAGCGCGCCGCGTGGCGGCTCAAGAGCTCCACGGGCTCCTCGGGCGTGAAGGGATACCGCGCGCAATCGTTGAAGCGCCCCTGCATCCGGGTGTGCCGGCTGGGCTCGACCTGGTTGATGCCGGGGTCCACGGCCACCATCGCCTCCCACCGGACCTCGTCCGTGCGCGGGTCGTCTCCCGGCGCCAGGTGCAGCGTGCGCCCCTCCAGCTGGACGCCCTGGCAGTTGGCCAGCTGCTGGAACAGTTGATACCAGCCGCCACACATCCCACCGCCCGCCACCAGCATGTGGCGCACCGTCCACGCCGGGACGCCGAAGCGCAGCCCCGTCTCCGGCAGGCCCCGCAGGAGCGCGTCGCAGATGTCCTTGCGTGACTCCAACCCCGCGCACCACCGCGAGGACCACCGCATGAGCGGCGCGTACGCGCCGGAGGGCGGAGCGCCGTGCTCGCCCTGGCGCATGGGGGCGCCCGTGGTGAACAGCTCGTGCCGGCTGCCGCCGAGGAAGAGCCGTCGCTGCGTGCCGTCCGCGTCCGTCCACTCCGCGACCCACTGGAGCTCCAGCGTGTGCGCGCCCACCTGGTTGGGCAGGGGCCGGTTGAAGGCGAGCGGCTCCTCGAGGGTGGTCCACCCGGCCAGGCGCTCCAGCGTCACCGGATGGGGACCCACCCAGCGGATGGACGCGCTGGGGCCCGGGCCCGCGGACAGCGGCGGGCCGAAGGCGCTGAGGTCGAAGGAGGCGGGGACGAAGTGGTGGGCCAGCAGCGTCACGCCCACGCGAGGCCGCGCGCCGCGCACGTAGGCCACCGGCTCCGAGCGATGGTCGCGGATCCACTCCGGCCGCTCGCCCAGGCGCGTCTGGGTGATGGGACACCACAACGGAATCGCGCCGCAATCCGTTGCGCCCTGGTCGAAGTGCAGGCTGAAGACGGCCAGCGGTTGCTCCTGGAGCATGTCCACCTTCCCCCCCTCTGCCGTGCGGCGTCCGCACGCAGCGGCTCGGCTCCACCTCGGCCCGCGGGACGGGGCCCTGGTGGGACTACTCATACAACAAGACGCGCGTCACCCATGGCGCTCCCCGCTCCTCGCGCAGCCACCTCAGGCGCTCGGCGCGAAGGGCCACCGCGGGGGCGGCGCCTTCGTGGATGCGCTCGCGCACCCCCTGGAAGAAGCGGCCCGCGGAGTCCGGGATGTCCACCGTCGCGGCGAACACCGCGCGCGCCCCCGAGCCGATGAACGCCTGGGGCAGCGACGACGTCTGGTGGATGAGGGGCGGCACCCGCGCCGCGCTGCACGCGCCCAGCAGCACCACCGGCGAGCCCTTGAGCCGCACCTGCCGCAGCGCCTCCGCGGTCAGCGCATAGCGGCCGTCGTACTCCGGCGCGAGCGCGATGACCGGCGCCTCCGACAGGCTTCGGTCCACCACGCCGTGCGCGTGGAACTCGATGTCCGTCGCCTGGGCCATGGCCTCCAGCACGCGCGTGGGCGTGGCCTGCGCCCCGGCCAGTTCGAGCGAGCGGCCGATGGGCACCGGGGTGGTCTCCCAGGACGACAGGCGCGCCAGCCCGAGCTGCGAGGGCGTCTCCACGTTGGCCACCATGACGTGGAGCGGGGGCGCCGTCGTCCCAGGGGCGGCGGCCGGGGCGGGGGTGGCCCCCACGCGGTAGCTCCAGGCCATCTCCGGGGGGAGCAGGCCCGCGCGGCTGTCGAGCGGCGGCGCGGCCAGGACCTCCACCTGGGGACAGGCGCGCAGGAGCGCCAGCAGAGGGGCCGGCACCAGCCCCGAGAGGTCTTCTCCCAGGGGCTCCTTGCGCGTGGCGTCGTGGTGCCCGAGCACCTCGCCCGACCGGCCCAGGGCCACCACCACGGTGCGCTCGGCCTCCATCGCCGCCACCAGGGCGCACCGGCCCGGACGGCGCACACCGAGCTGCTCGGCGACCATGTCGGGCACCTCGGCGAAGGCCCCCGCCTGCCCCGCGCTCACCGCCATCGTCTGGAAGGCCACCGCGCGGGCGTCGCGCGCGTCGGCGTCCGTGCGCAGCAGCGGCTCGGCCTCGGCGATGGTCCGCCGCAGCAGGGCGTTCCCCGCGGCCCGGTCCCGCACCAGCTCCAGGCGCGCCTCGATGAGGGTGGTGAGCACCCGCCTGCCCGGCGTCTCGCGGTCGGCGCGCGAGCGGGCCACCTCGCCGCGCACCTGCTCCGCGTCGCTGGCCCGCGGATCCAGCCGCGCCAGGTCCGCCAGCGTCCACGCGCCCACCAGCCCCACGGACGCGCCACAGGCCTGGGCCCGGTCCAGCGCCTCGCGCGCCGCCAGGGGCCGCAGGCGCATCATCTCCAGCGCCGCCAGGTTGCGGTGGACGTAGTTCTTCACGCCGCACGCATCCGGCGCCCGCGCGAGGTACTCGAGGAGATAGGCCCGGGAGGACGCGACGCGGAACTGATACCGGGCCGCCTGCGCGAGCGCGCGCAAGGCCTGCGACTCCAGCTCCCACTCGCCCACCGTCTGGGCCTCGCGCCAGGACGCCCGCGCCGTCGACTCCGCCTCCGCCAACCGGTTGGACGCGGTCGCGCGGTGGCTCATCTTGTAGAGCAGCTCCGCGCAGCGCGGACGCAGCTGGTGCTCGCGGCACAGCTCGAGCGCGCCTTGCAGCCGCTGGTTCGCGCGCCAGTACGCCCCCGCGAGGTCGTCCTGCCGCGCCAGCTCGTCCTGCACCAGCACCTGGACCCAAGGGTCGTTCCAGCGGCGGGCCAGCGCCTCCAGCTCCTCGGTCGTGCCCCGCCCCCCGGGCGGCAACAGCAGCGCCCCGAGCAGCAGATCGTCCTCTCCCGACGCGCGCAGCCGCTGGAGGAAGTCCGCGGACTGCTCGCCCCGGCGTTGGACGTACCGCACGTACTCGGCGGCCAGGGGCGCGCGCTTCTGGAAGTCGCGCGCGGCGACCCGGCGCACGTACGCGGCGAGGGCGGTGCCCCCGTGCACCTGGTCCAGGTACTCCGCCAGCGGCAGCAGCGCCAGCACGCGGGTGGATGTGGGGGCGATGCGCATGGCCTCGTAGAACTGCTTCCGGGCCGTGCCCGGGTGGCGACGCGCGTCCTCCAGCGAGATGGGCGCACCGACGTCGGACGCGAGCGCGGCGAGCGCGGCCTGGGTCCGTCTCCAACCGTCCTCCCGCTCCCGGACGCCCTGGCGCAGGAAGGTGGCCTGCTCCTGCGCCTCCTGACTCCACCCACGCTCCTTCAGCGCGGCGACCTCGTCGAACACGGACGCCGCCAGCAGGTGCAGCCCCATCTCCCGCAGCACGAGCGCCCGGTTCCACAACGCCTGGGGATGGCGCGGGGCCCGCTCCAACAGCGCGTCCAGCTCCGCGAGCGCGTCGTCCGGGTGCTCGAGCAGGAACACCGCCACGGCGTGGTCGTTGTCCCTGTCCCGGGAGTCGGGCGCCTGGGCGAGGTGCGCCAGCGCCTGCCGCGGGTCTCCGTGCAGGAGGTAGGAGGCCGCGATGCCCGCGCGGTCCCCCGCGTCCTCCAGTCGCGCCAGCTCCCGCAGGGGCACCGGGATGGAGGGCCGCTCCAGGCGCGGACGGACATACGGCCGGTGCACGTCCGCTTCCTTCACGGAGACACGGGGCTCGAGGGGCCGCGTGGGCGCGTCCGTCAGCCACAACAGCGCCGCGCGCCGCCCGGGCAGGGGACCGGAGCGCGCGATGAGCAGGGCCGGCAGCACCAGCAGCGGGAGCAGCTTCCACATACGGGGGCGCAACGCGCGGCGCACGCGTCGACACCACCCCGGTGCATCCAGCCCGGCCACCATCCGCTGGACCCTCCCCGTCACTCCGCGTCCCAGTGGCGGAGTCAGCACTGCAACCCAGGGTCATAAGCCAATTCACCCAGAGGGGACAAATCAGGCCGGTGGGGACGTGCCGCCTGGACAACGTGGCGGTGGGCGCCATGCCCCCCCCGCTGACCCAGGGAGGGCGCTGGAGACCCTGGACCCAGGTGGGGTGTGTCTCGGGAGCGCTGGGCACACCCGTCACCTGGATACAGTTGTCCGAGCGTGGGTGGTCAACTGTATGGGCCCGGGAGCGGGCCCGTGATTTCAGGCCCGCGCCCGCAGCACGCCGCCGAAGCCGCGCTCCTTGCCCAGGGCGGGGACGACGTTGCCCGCGTCGACGGCCTCGCGGCCGGAGATGAGCACGCTCTTCACCGCCGCGTCGTTGCGGCGCACCAGCCGCACGAAGCCGCCGAAGTTCTCCATGGGGGCCTCGGCGATTTCGTCGACCTTCGCGTCCAGGCCGTCCGGGTTGATGACCACCATGTCGGCGCGGCGACCCTCGGCGAGCACGCCCGCGTCCAGGCCGAGCCACTCGCCAATCTCCCCGGTGAGCCGCTGCACCGCGCGCTCCACCGTCATGAAGGGGGCGCCGCGCTTCTCCGCCTCGCGGACCAGCCGCAAGAGGCGCAGCGGGAAGTTGTAGTGCGCCATGTTGCGCAGGTGCGCGCCCGCGTCCGAGAAGCCCATCAGCACGTCCGGGTGCTTGCAGATGAACTCCAGCTCCTCGAGCCGGTCATTGGCCATCACCGTGTACCAGCGCAGCGCGTCGCCGTGCCGCGCCACCAGGTCCAGGAAGACGTCCGTGGCGTGGCGCCCCTGCTCCCTCGCCACCTGGGCGAAGGACTTGCCCACGACGCTCGCGTCCGGACACAGCAGGATGCGCGACTCGTTGAAGTCGCGGTGGAAGGCCCGGGGCAGGAACTTGTTGGTCCACTGGCTCCGGAAGGTCGAACGGTAGGCCGGGTCGTTGAGCAGCTCCGCGCGTCCGGCTGCGTCCTGCAGGTGCAGCGCCGCCGCCCCCGCGCCGAACTCCTCGAAGACGACCAGGTCGATGCCGTCCGCCCACAGGTCGAACACCTCCGGCAGCGCCTGCCAGCGGAAGTCCGCGCCCAGCAGCCGGTTGGCCACCTGCGACAACACGCCGATGAGCCGGTGGATGCCCCGGCTGGCGCGCGGGTCCATCATCGAGATGACCGTGGTCTTCAGCGTCTTGCGCCACAGCCCCATGCTCTCCAGCAGGAACAGCAGCACGTTCACCTTGGTGCTGATGTTGGGCACGCCCTGGAACACGCGCCCGCGCTCGCGCAGGAGCTTCGTGAGGCGGCGGTACTCGCTCCAGCGCGCGTAGGTGGAGGGCAGGGGCCGGCTGCGGATGTCCCGGTCGCCGCCCATCTTGTCCCACTTGAGCGTCATGATGGACAGGCCCAGGTAGCCCAGGTCCAGCCCCTCGCGCACCAGCGACTCCATCCGCCCCAGCTCGTCCCGCGTGGGCTTCACGCCGGGCTCCAGGCTGCGGCGCAGGCCCAGCGTGTGGGCCCGCAGCGCGGAGTGGCCCAGGAAGGACGCGACGTTCGGCCCCAGCGGCAGCTGCTCCAGGTGCTCCAGGTAGCCGCCGAGCGTGTCCCACGTCTTGCGCTCCTCCAGCAGCGACCGGACGGTGGCGTAGGGGATGGCCTCCACCCGGCAGAACATGTCCGCCAGGTCCTCGGGCGTGCCCATCGCCAGGCTCAACGAGCAGCTGCCCATCACCACCGTGGTGACGCCGTGCCGCACCGACTCGGACAGCGACGGGGCCAGCTCCACCTCCGCGTCGTAATGGGTGTGCAGGTCGATGAAGCCCGGCGTCACCCAATGCCCCTTCGCGTCGATGACCCGCGTGTGGGGCGCGCGCGGGATGGGCGCCTCGGAGAGGGCGGCGATGGTGCCGCCCCGGATGCCCACGTGACGCTGCCGTGGAGCGTTGCCCTGACCATCGAATACGAGTCCGTTCTCGATGATGACGTCCATGAGTGGACAGCGTAGCCCCTGCCGTCTCGAGGGGCGAGCCATGGACGGACGACGCAGCACGTTAGGGACGGGGCGTTGGCGCCTGCATGCGCCCGGAGCGTGCGCGCTCATCCTCCAGCAACGCCTTGCCCGGATGCATAGCCTTGTCCGTGGAAGTTTCCACGACGTGCGCACGACACGGGAGGAAGGCGATGGCTGGAACGGCATGGAAGTGGCCCGCGCTGCTCGGGCTGGGGCTCGCGGTCCTCTCGGGCTGTGGTGAGCGGAACGACAAGTCCCTGGCGGAGAACTCGCGCGAGGTGGGCCGGCAGGTGGGCAAGGCGACGAAGGACCTGAAGGAGGGCGCCCGCGACGCCGCTCGCGACGCGCGGAGCGCGGCCCACGAGGCCTCGGAGGGCTTCAAGGAAGGCTCGGGCGGCTCCGGTCGGGAGGGGCAGACGCCTCCTCCGCCGCCTCCTCCCGCCGACGCGCGTCCCCACGACGAGCGTCCGGCGGGGAAGCCCGCGGACACGACCCGCTGAGGGGCGAGGGGGCCGTCTGGCCACCGGCCCCGCCGGCCTGTCAGGATGCCTTCCACGGCCTCCCCCGAGGCCGTGGGGGGCTGGCCCATGAGCGAGCTCGTGCTGGACAAGGTTCATCGCAGGGGGGATGTCGCCTCCGGGGTGCGGCGCATCCAGGAATGGCTCACGCTGAACGGCTTCGCGGTCGCCATCGACGGGGACTTCGGCCCCGCGACGGAGGCGGCGCTGAAGCGCTTCCAGGCGAAGGCGGGCCTGCTCGTCTCCGGCGTCGCCGACATGGTTACCTTCGAGCGGCTGACCGCGCCGTTGAGGGCGGCGCTGGCGCCGCTGCCCGCGGACGGGCGCTCCCTGGGCGCGCTGACGGTGGCCTACGCGGCGAGACACCTGGCGCAGCGCCCACGCGAGGTGGGCGGGCGCAATCGCGGCCCCTGGGTGCGCCTGTATCTCGATGGCCACGAGGGCGCGTCGTGGACCTGGTCCGCGGGCTTCGCCACCTACTGCCTGCACCAGGCCGCGCGCACCCTGAGGCAGCCCGTGCCCGTGGAGCGCACCTTCTCGTGCGACCTGCTCGCCGCGGATGGCCGGGCGCGAGGGTGCTTCATCTCCTCGCTGAGCGCCCCACCGGACCGCGCGCGCATCCACCCGGGCAGCCTCTTCCTGCGGCGGCGGACGCCGGGGGACTGGGTCCAGGCCGGCATCGTCACGGAGGTCGACGAGGAGACCTTCCAGACCATCGAGGCGAACACCAACGACGAGGGCACGCACGAGGGCTACGAGGTCTGCGCCCGCACGCGGGGCTTCAAGAGCGTGGACTTCGTCGTGCTCTGAAGCGACCTCAGGGGGCCTTCGCTGGGGGGTGCGCCGGGCCGTCCTCCCTCTTCCGGACCGGGCGGGGCAGGTAGTGGGCGATGACCGGCTGGTGGTCGGACGACTCGGTGCTCCGGTCCACCTCGAAGAGGACGGGCTCGAGCTCCGGGCTCGCGTAGAGGTTGTCGAAGCGCTTGCCCGTGGCGGGCACCACGCCGTGCTCGTCCGGCAGCGAGGAGAGGGTGGCGCAGTCGGCGATGTCCTGCAGCCGCAGCCAGTGCTCGCTGCCTCGCTGGATGCGACCGGAGCGCAGCTCGGCGCAGGCCTGCTTGGGCGTCATCACCGTGTCCCGGGTCAGCCGCACGCGCGCGACCGCCGCGTGGGCGAGCGTCTCCGGCAGGCTCTGCTCCAGCACGTGCAACTCGTGGCGCAGGCGCGGGTCGGCGATGTTGCCCACGCCGCGATCTCCCACGCTGGCGTGCGGGTCGCCGTAGCGCACCGCGTACTCCTCCACCGTGTCCGTGTCGTCGTATGTCTTCAGGTGGGCCATGAGCCAGGAACCGCCGCGCTTGATGGCGGTGTTCGCGTTGAAGTCGCCCAGCACGACGGCGTGAGGCACCTCGCGGTGGCGGAGCAGGAGGTTGAGCTGGCGCAGGTTCTGCGCGTTCATGCCCGAGTCCCCGAGCGTGTGGTGCAGGTTGTAGAGCACCACCGGCACGTCGCCGACCCGCAGCCGCACCTGGAGCGCGCCCCGGTCCTCGGGCAGCTCGCAGACGTCGCCGCCCCGGCGCCGGATGGCCTCGGCGCGCTCGGCGTCGGAGATGACGTAGGTGAAGTGCGCCGCGTCCATCAGCGGGTGCCGCGTGAGGAAGGCCTTGCCGTTGACCAGCCGCGCGCCGGGGCCGCCGTCGTGGCCGTGGTAGGCCAGGTGGAAGCCGTAGCGCGACGACAGCAGGACGGAGATGGGGATGTTGGCCTCCTGGAGGCCGAGGACGTCCGGCATCCGCCCCTGCGCCTCCAGGTCGTCGAAGTACGCGAGCAGCGCCTGCCGGCGCAGCCCCCCCAGCAGGATGTTGAAGGTCATGACCGACAGCTCCGGGCCACGGGGCGCGCGTGGCTCGGGGTGGTGCACGACGAGCGTCCTGCCGTCGCCGAGCTGCCGCTCCGTGGCGGGCGGCTTCAGGGCGTCCAGGCTGGCCAGGGTGAGGGTCGGGTCCCGTCGCGGCGGAGCGCCTTCGGCGCCTGTCGCCATGCGACCGATGAGGGGGCCTACCCCCGGAAGATGCTCCAGGACCTCGGGCATCTTCATACGGACTCCTCGCGCGCGTGCCCCGGGCCGGCGCGGTTCATGGGTGGGTCGAGCTGGCGAGCGGCGGTGTCCACCAATCCTCCTGGATGGCCTCAAGTTCTGCGCGCTTCCTCCCGCTGGCCAGGGGCATGCCACCATGGACGGGTGGGCGGGGAGCCCCGGCGGGCCGGAGGTCGGGCGGGGGCGCGGGCCCCCCTGGCGCCACCCGTCCCAGGAAGCGAGAGGCGGAGCGGTTCGTGGCATGGTTAACTGTTGGACATGAGGCAGATGTTTCCGCTGTTACTGTCGCTATGGGTCTCCCTGGGGCTGGCGTGCGCCACGATGCCGCCGGCCGCCGTGTCCGCCCCGCCGTCGTGTGAGCAGGGGGCCCTGCTGCCATGCGCGGAGTGGGGGGCGCAGCTGCTGCGCGAGGGCGACCGGCCGCGCGCCAAGGAGGCGTTCGGGCGGGCGTGCGACACGGGCGACCTCGACAGCTGCCGGACGTTGGGCCGGCTGCGCATGGAGGACGGTGACCTGACGGGCGCGGAGCCGCCGCTCCTCAAGGTGTACGAGACGGGCACGCCCGCCGCGGCGACGGCGCTGGCGGAGCTGCGCGAGCAGCGCAACGTCGGCGATGACGCGCGCTCCGCGGAGGCGCTGCGCCGCGAGGCCCTGTCCGCGCTGAGCCCCGCCACGGAGCTGATGTACACGATGCGCATCAACCTGGCGGACGGCATCGGCCACGAGGTCTCCTTCAACATCCAGCCGATGATCTTCCGTCAGCGGACCGTCAGCATCGGCGTGAACGCCATCCTCAACCCGGAGTCCATGAACTCGGAGCTCAACGGCTTCGTGACGTACCAGCACTACGTGAGGCCCTGGTTCATCCCCTACGGCAAGCTGATGACGGGGAGCATGTTCGACGCGAATGGCTCGGACGGCGTGAACGTGGGTGGAGAGGTGGGCGCGAAGCTGGCATTGGATTCGGTGGGGCACCTGAACTTCGCGGCCGGTGTCTCGCGCGGCAGCCCGGGCTACTTCTCGGTGGGCATCGGGCTCGACGGCATCCTGGCCCTCTACATCCTGGCCCACATGTGAGCGCTCACGCGCGAGTCGCGGGCCTGCCGAGCACGTAGCTGATGGCGGGCTTGCCCGGCTCCGTCGCCTCGCCGACCTCCCAGACGTAGTCCTCGCGCTGGAGTGACGCGGTGATGCCGCGCAGCTCCTGGGCGGAGTGGACGCGCAGCGCCGACACGAGTCCATCCCAGGCGATGAGCAGGGGCGCCACCGGCACCACGTAGGTGAGCAGCAGCCGCGCGGGTGTCACCGGCCGGACCCACGGCGTGAAGAGCCACACCAGCAACGGCACGAACAGCATGGAGAGCAGGCCCGCGGGCGTGCGACGCACGGACTCGAAGGCGGCGATGGGCACGCCTCGCGCCATGGCATCCGCGAGCACCTCGCGCGCCTGTTCGGGGCGGAAGTGGTGCAGGCTGTTGAAGAGGGTTCGCATGCCGCGCAGGTCCGGGGGCACGCGGAGCGCGTCGACGGAGCGGTCGACGTAGGTGAAGCCCTCCGCCCGGGCCCGCTCGGCGGCCTCCGCGTTGGGGAACTTGTCGGAGAGGAACACCCGGGCGTCGAGCCCCTCGCGCTCGACGAGCAGCTGCTTGAGGCGGGGCAGGGGGCCGCGGCCTCCGGAGCACAGGTCCAACAGCTCCAGGGGCCCTCCGGCGCGCAATCCCCGGGCGAGCACCGGGGCGGCTCCGTCGAAGAGGCCCGTCCGGGTGCTCGCGGTGTGCAGATAGTCGGTCTCCAGGTCCCGCAGGGCGCGGGGGAACCAGTCCTGGTCGATGAACTCGAAGAGGTGGAGTCGGGGGAGGAGGTTCATGGCCCCAGGATGCGGCCCGGGGACGGGAGGCGCAGTGCCCGCGCGCGCCAGAACGGCTTGCCGGGCCCGCCACCGGCTGGCTACGGTGTCCGCGTGTCGAAGGCGTCTTTCCGCGGCGAGCCGTCGCTGTCCGCGCGTCACGCGCGTCAGGCGCTCCACCTCGCCAGCGGACTCGGGCTCCCGGTGGAGGCCTGGCTGCGCGACGCCACGGGCCTGGGGCTCGCGGACCTCGACGACCCGGAGTTGCGCATCCCCTATCGCATCCTCGACGACCTCCTGGAGCGGATGGAGGCGCTGTCCGGGGACGCCAACCTGGGGCTTCACATCGCCCGGGTGGAGGTGGTGGACCTGGACGACCCGGCGACCTTCGTCGTGCTGACGAGCGCCACGCTGCGCGACTCCCTGGAGCGCGGCTGTCGCTACCAGCGCGTCTGGGGGGATGGCGAGCGCTTCCACGTGGAGGAGACGCGGCGTGGCGTGCGCATGCGCTTCACCCCCGTGGGGCCCTGGCGTCCGGCGCATCGCCACCTCGTGGAGGCCGCGCTGTGCCAGCTGGCCACCGGCGTGTCCGCCTTCACCGGCGCGGACGTGAGACCCCTTCACGCGCGCTTCGTCCACGCGGCGCCCGCGGACCTGCGCGAGCACGAGGCCGTCTTCCGCTGCCCCCTCGAGTTCGATGCCGCCTTCAACGACCTCGAGTTCTCCCACGAGGACGCCCTTCGCCCCTTCGTCCACGCGGACGCCATGCTCCACACCATGTTCGAGCGACAGGCCCGGCGTGTCCTCGAACAGCTGCCGGAGGTGAACACCCTCGCCGGGCGCGTGCGCGACCAGGTCCGGCGCACGCTCGCGGGGGGAGACTGCTCCTTCTCCGCCATCGCGCGAACCCTGCGTCTGTCACCCCGGACGCTCCAGCGACACCTCGCCGACGAGGGGCAGACCTACGCCGCCATCGTCGACTCGTTGCGACGGGAGCTGTCGGAGTCCTATCTGCGGCGGCGCATGTCCATCGCGGAGGTCTCCTTCCTGCTCGGCTATGCCGAACCCGCCGCCTTCCATCGCGCGTTCAAGCGCTGGTGGGGCGTCAGCCCGGAGCAGTTCCGCCGCGAGCACGCGGGCCCGCGCTCGTGAGGCGCACGCGCCGTGTATGGGTCGCGATGGACCGTCTGCCTTTCGTGGCTCGGGTGACAAGGATTGTTTGACGGGTCGCGAAGCGAGTCTCTACCATCGCGTCAAAACAAGGTGGGGGACGCACCAAGGACATGACGGCATGGGACGAGTCGCCCGGGTTCATCCCCCAGGGCGCGGACTCTTTGTATTGCGTCCACCATCGCGCGCGGGGGGAGCGCCGCGCCGCGGTGTTGCTCGCGGGGCCGTTCGGGCTCGAGCGGGCGCATGGCTATGTCGTGTGGGTGCGCTGGGCTCGGTTCCTCGCCTCGCGGGGCGTGGAGGTGTTGCGCCTGGACTATCGCGGCTGCGGCGAGAGCACGGGGCGCTTCGAGGACGCGACCTTCCCGCGCTGGGAGGAGGACGTGCGCACCGGCCTGGAGCACCTGCGCCGCGCGAGCCCGGGCGTGCCGCTGGTGTTGCACGGGCTGCGGCTGGGGGCGCTGCTGGCGGCGCGCGTGTTCTGCACGGAGCCCGCCACGGGGTTGTTGATGTGGGAGCCGCCCGAGTCGGCGCGCGCGCACCTGATGGAGGTGCTGCGTCGCAAGGTGGCCGCGGACAACCTGGAGGGGACGGGAGGGGCCGCGCGTTCGCGCGACGACTACGTGGCCACCCTGGAGGCGGGTGGGGTCGTCGAGGTGGAGGGGCAGGGCTGGTCCCGGGGGTTGTGGCGCAGCGCGGAGGGCTATCCTTTGGCGGTGCCGCGGCGCGAGGACCCCCGACCCTGGCGCGTGGTCCATCTCGACGGACGGCCCGAGGAGCGACAGCTGGCGCCGGGGCGGAGCCATTCGGTACGCGCTCCCCGGCCGTTCTTCTGGACCACCAGCAACCGGCTCCTGCCGGAGCTGGGCCCGCTCCACGAGGACGGCCTGTCGTTCATCACGAACGCCGGCGCGGCGACGACACACGAGGGAGCGGGGCCATGAGGGAGCTCATCCAACTCGACGCGCGGGGGCATCGCCTCTGGGGCACGTACCATCCGCCGCCCTCGGCGACGCGACGCCCGGTGGGCGTGCTCTTCTTCAACGCGGGCCACGTCCCGCGCTCGGGACATGGCGACCTGTCGGCGCTCGCCGCGGACCGGCTCGCGGCGCAGGGCTTCCCCTGCTTCCGCGTGGACCTGCCGGGCCTGGGAGACTCGGACGGGCCGCTGCCGGACACCACGGCGGAGCTGTACCAGTTCGTGTGCCAGGGCGGCTTCGTGGACGTCGCGGGCGCGGCGCGGGCGGAGTTGCTGCGGCGGTATGCGCTGGAAGGGATGGTGGTGGGCGGGCTGTGCGGCGCGGCGACGACGGCGCTGTACCTCGCGGACCGTGAGCCGGAGCGCACGCTCGGCGTGTTCATGTTCGAGCCGGAGTTCTACGTGTCCGAACAGGAGGCGCACGCGGCGGGAGGCGAGCTGGCCACCAGGCCGGAGGGCGCGCGGAGGCAGGGCGCGCTGGGGCGCGTGACGTCGAAGCTCTTCTCGTACTGGGGCTGGATGCGGATGCTCACGCGCGAGAACGAGTACGCGCGGCTGTTCCGCTTCGTGCCGTTCCCCCGGCAGAAGGTGCTCGACTGGTTGATGGACTGGGGCTCGCTGCCCGCCGTGGCCAACGTGCCGCTGGTGCGCGCCTGGCAGCGCGCCGTGGAGCGCGGGACTCCGCTGCTCGTCATCACTGCCGAGGGCAAGCTGCGCGACGTGTTCTTCGCGCGCATCCACCGCGCCGCGCTGCCCGACCTGCGGTACCCGAACCTGCGTCACCTGCGGCTACCCGGGACGAACCACATCTTCACCACCGGCGGCGCCATCACCACCTGCGTCGAGCAGTTCGCCACCTGGGCCGCGGAGCGCTTCCCGAAGGACGACCCGGTTTCGGTTCTGCCCCTGGGGTCGACCCAACGCGCCGAGGAGCGGGCGGCGGGCTGAGGCACCGCGCGCCTGGGCGTCGTTCCTGGATGGAATTGACCCGCCCGCCGCGGCTTGTTATGAACGTGTTCAAAATTGAACGTGTTCAATATGTCCCTTCGAGAGCAGGCCAAGAGCGACAAGTGGGAGCGTATTCGTGCCGCGGCGAAGCGCTTGTTCGCCGAGCGCGGCTATGAGGGCACGACCGTCCGGGCCATCGCGGCGGAGGCGGGCGTCGCGACCGGCACGGTGCTGGTGTATGGCGAGACGAAGGATGCGCTCCTGCACGAGCTGTGGCGCGCGGAGGCGATGCCGTTGGTGGAGAAGGCGGTGGCCTCCCTGCCCGACGGGCCCTTCGTGGACCGGTGCATGCATCTGTTCGCGCCGCTCCTGGCCCACTATGGCTCTCAGCCCGAGCTGGCCCGGGTGGTGGTGAAGGAGCTGCCGTGGCTCACCGGCTCCTCGGCGGAGGCCCACCGCCCCGCGCTGGCGCGGCTGGTCGACACCCTGGCCCGCGTCGTGGACGAGGCGCGGGCTCGTGGTGAGCTTCGGGCGGACCTCGAGCGCGACAAGGCGGCGGCGCTCGTCTTCTCTGTGTACCACTCGGCCGTCCTCCGCATGCTCGTGCCGCTCACGCGCACGACGGTGGCGAAGTCGCGGGCCGTGCTGCGCGGTGACCTGGAGCTGCTCTTCGTCGGCCTGGGCGCGAGGAGGCGGCCATGAAGGTCCTCATCGTCGGGGGCGGAATCGGTGGACTCGCGCTGGGGGTTGCCCTGGGCAGAAGGGGCGTGACGGCCGATATCGTCGAGCGGCGGGCCGCGTATGGCGACGGAGGCGCGGGAATCGTCCTGGGCCCGAACGTGATGGCGGTGATGAAGGGCCTGGCGCTGCACGAGGACGTCCTCGCCGCTGGTTATCCGGTAGGGCTGGCTCGCATCACGGACGCGACGGGGCGGGTGCTCCAGCAGACCCCGTACGCGGTGCCGGGGTGGCCGCTGCCCGCGACGACTCTCCACCGTCGGCAGCTGCTTCGGATCCTGCGGTCCGCGTCGCCCGCGCCGCGCCTGGGCGTGGCGGTCTCGCGTCTGGACAGCGGCGTGGATGGAGTGGACGTCGTGTTCTCGGATGGCAGCGTGGGGCGATACGACGTCGTGGTCGGCGCGGATGGCATCGGCTCGGTGGTGAGGCGCCATGTCCGTGGCGCCGACGTTGCGCCGCGCTACTCCGGCTATACGTGCTGGCGGCTCGTCGTGGATGGACACTTCGAGGACGCCGTGGTCGAGATGTGGGGGCGGGGAAGGCGCGTGGGGGTCGTGCCATTGGCTGGAGGGAAGTCGTATGTCTATCTCACGCTCAATGCCCCGCGCCGAGCGCCCCCTCCCTGGACGGACCTCGCTGGCTTCCGGGCCACGTTCGCCGGGTTCGCGGAGCCAGCGCGCTCCGCGCTGGCGCGTGTCGACCGGCTCGATGGGCTGTTGCACAACGACATCGAGGATTGCCTGGCGCCGCGTTGGTGGGATGCTCGGACCGTGCTGCTCGGCGACGCCGCCCACGCCGTGACGCCGAACCTGGGGCAGGGCGCGGGGCTCGCCATCGAGGACGCGGCCGCGCTCGCCCAACTCCTCGCGACGATGGGGCCCACCCAAGAGGCCCTGTCCCGCTATGAAAGCCTGCGTCGACCGCGCGCCGAGCGGATCCGTGATCGCTCCTGGATGCTCGGGAATATCTCCCAATGGGAGAGTGGCCTCGCGCGGGGCCTCCGCGACAGGCTGATGGCGTGGACACCGGAGTCAGTGGCTCGTGGAGCGCTCGAGAAAGTCGTCCGCGACATGCCGGGCGTTCCAGTGGGCTGACGCGCCCTCGCTCGATGGAGAGAGGCTTCGCGCTCGCCAGCCCCTCCCTCGCTTCGCTCTCCCGAATGAGCGGGGCGTCGGGATGGACCGCCGCGCCTGTCCGGGGTGACGAGCGCGGCGGCGGACCCCGGCGGGGTGGCTACGCGGCCTCGCGTCCCTTCGCGGCCGAGTCGCTCGACAGCCGCTTCTGGATGGCGAGGAAGAGGGCCTCGTGGGTGGCGGGCGAGGCCAGCTCCACCGGGCCTCCTGGCGCGCCGAAGGCGCCCACCGCGTCGCGCAGCGCCTCGCGCACGGACAGGGCGAGCATCAGTGGCGGCTCGCCCACGGCCTTGCTGCCGTGGATGACGTTGGCCTGGGTGGCGCGCTCCAGCAGCTTCACCCGGAAGTCCACCGGCGCGTCGCTGAAGGCGGGCACGGGGTAGGTGCTGGCGGAGTGCGTGAGCAGCCGCCCCTGGGCGTCCCAGCGCAGGTCCTCGCCCGTCAGCCAGCCCAGGCCCTGGACGAAGCCACCTTCGATCTGCCCGCGGTCCACGCCGGGGTTGAGCGAGTCGCCCACGTCCTCGAGCACGTCCACGCGCAGCACGCGCTTCATGCCCGTGTGGCCGTCCACCTCGACCTCCGTCACGGCCGCGCCGTAGGTGAAGTAGAGGAAGGGTCGCCCCCGTCCTCGGGCCCGGTCGTAGCCGATGCCCGGCGTGCGGTAGTAGCCCGTCACGGACAGCCCCACCCGGGACACGTAGGCCGCGTCGACGACCTGGGCGAAGGTGGCGGACACCGCTGGGTTCTCGCGCGAGGCCACGCGTCCGTCCTGGAACACGAGCGCCTCGGGCGCCACGGCGACGCCATGGCGCTCCGACAGGAGCTTCGCCGCCACGGGGGCCAGCCGCTCGCGGATGCTGGCGCAGGCCTCGCGCACCGCCGCGCCGTTCAGGTCGGAGCCGCTGGAGGCCGCGGTGGCCGAGGTGTTGGGCACCTTGTCCGTCGCCGTCTGCGCGATGCGGATGGCGCTCGCCGGCAGACCGAGCTCCCGCATGGCCACGCCCTGGATCTTCGTGTGCAGACCCTGGCCCATCTCCGTGCCGCCGTGCGAGAGCATCACCGAGCCGTCCCGGTACACGTGCAGGAGCGCGCCGGCCTGGTTGAGCAGCGTCGCGGTGAAGGAGATGCCGAACTTCATCGGCGTCATCGCCAGCCCCCGCTTGATGCGCGGCGAGCGGGCGTTGAACGCGTCCACCTCCTGGCGCCGCCGCGCGAACTCCGAGGACGTCTTCAGCTCCCGCCACAGGTGCGGCAGGCGCTCGTCGTCCAGCTCCTGGCCGTAGTGCGTGGTGTTCGTCTCGCCGGTTCCCCGGTAGAAGTTGCGCTCGCGGACCTCGTCCGGAGGCAGGCCGAGCGTGCGCGCCACCCGGTCGAGGATCTCCTCGCACACGAGCATGCCCTGGGGACCGCCGAAGCCGCGGAAGGCGGTGTTGGACACCAGGTGCGTCTTCGCCACGCGGCCCGAATAGCTCACCGCCGGCACGTAGTACGCGTTGTCGAGGTGGAAGAGGGCGCGGTCGGTGATGGACTCCGACAGGTCCAGGGACCAGCCGCCATTGGAGACGAGCTGCGCGCGCAGCGCGAGCAGCGTCCCCCGCTCGTCGAAGCCGACCTCGAACGTCGCGTGGAAGGGGTGGCGCTTGCCCGTCACCGCCATGTCCACGTCGCGGTCGAGCATCCACCGCACCGGTTGGCCCGTCCGCCACGCCGCGAGCGCCACCAGGGCCGCCGGGGCATTGCCCTGCGTCTCCTTGCCCCCGAAGCCACCGCCCATGCGCGGGGCGCGCACCACCACGCGGTTTCGCGGCACGTCCAGCACGTGGGAGATGATGGCCTGCACCTCGGAGGGGTGCTGGGTGGAGGACGTCACGGTGACGTCGCCGTCGTCACCGGGCTCGGCGAACGCGGCGTGGGTCTCCAGGTAGAAGTGCTCCTGTCCTCCCAGCGTGACGATGCCGGACAGTCTGCGGGGGCTCGCCGTCAGGGCCGCGTCCACGTCGCCGCGCCGGATGACGTGCGGCTCCGTGTGGTAGCTGCCCTGGGCGATGGCGTCCTCCACGGTGAGGACGGCGGGCAGCGGTTCGTACTCGACCACCACCTGCTTCGCGGCGGCGCGGCACGCCTCGATGGACGTCCCCACCACCAGCGCGACGAGCTGCCCGTGGAAGAGGACCTCGTCCCGGGCCAGCAGCGGCTCGTCATGGCGGATGGGACCCGTGTCGTTCATCCCCGGGACGTCCTCCGCGAGCAGCACCGTCACCACCCCGGGCAGCGCCCTGGCGGCCGACGCGTCCCGGCGGAGGATGCGCGCGTGCGCGTGGGGCGCGCAGACGGGCCAGACCTCCAGCATGGGGCGCTTCTGCGCCAGGTCGTCCACGTACCGCGCGGTTCCGGTGACGTGGCCCAGCGCGCTCTCGTGGCGCAGCTCGCGCCCGGCGTCGGCGGGCACGGGCGCGTCGCCCACGAGGAAGCGCGGCGCGTCGTCGATGGCCGCGCTGTGCTCACCGGAGAAGAACTTCTCGAACAGCCCGACGATGAGGCCCCGGCGGTACTCCGCGCCGCCGCGCAGGTCGCTGATGGGCGACAGTTCGGTGGCGAGCACCGGCAGCGCCTGGTCCACCGTCTCCCGCGTCCACGGCTTGCCGACGAGCAGCTCCTCGGTGCGTCGCGCGCGGACGGGCGTGGCCGCCACGCCGCCGTAACCCAGGCGCGCGGCGCGCACCACGCCGTCGGCGTCCAGGTCCACCCGGAAGCCCGCCGCGACGATGCTGATGTCCAGCTCGCGCCGCTTCGACACCTTGAACGCGTCCGCCCGCCGCGTCAGGCCGCTGTCCTTCTCGGGCGGGTGGGGGATGACGATGGCGCGCACCACCTCGTCGGGCTGGAGCGCCGTCTTGCGATAGGCGAGGAAGAAGTCGGACAGGGCCACCGTGCGCTCGCCCCGCACCGACGCGAGCACCAGGCGCGCGTCCAGCGAGAGCAGCACGGGCGCCATGTCGCCGATGGGGGACGCCGTCACCAGGTTCCCCGCCAACGTCGCCCGCTGGCGGATCTGCCGCGAGGCGAAGACGTTGAGCATCTTGCCCACCGAGGGCAGCTCCCCGGCCAGCGCGTCCTCCAACTCCACCAGCGACGCGGCGCCGCCCACGTGCCACCCGTCGGCCTCGCGGCGGATGTCGCGCAGCGACGGGATGCCCTCGGTGGAGAGGAGGAAGGGGAAGCGGCGGGACTTCTTGGTGACGTCCACGCCCACCTCCGTGGCGCCCGCCACCAGCACGGCCTCCGGATGCGCGGCCCGCAGCTGGAGCAGCTCCTCCCACGAGGTGGGCCGCAGGAACCGCTGGCCGTTGGCCTCGTAGCTCAGCGCGGGCAGGTCGGACGCGGCGCCGCCGAGCGGCGCGTGGGGGATGGCCTTCAGGCCCACGGCCGCGTCGCGCGCGGCGAGCGCCTCCATCATCGCGTCGCGGATGGGCCGGTAGCCGGTGCAGCGACAGATGTTGCCGCACAGCTGGTCCGCCACCGCCTCCGGCGAACACACGGACGGGCGCGAGTACGCCTCCGCCATGGAGACGATGAAGCCCGGCGTGCAGAAGCCACACTGCGAACCATAGTGCTTCACCATGGCCCGCTGGACGGGGTGGGGCTGCTCGCGCGTGCCCACGCCCTCCACCGTCACCAGCTCGCGCCCGGCCACCATGGGCAACAGCGTGATGCAGCTGTTGAAGGCGCGCAGGACGCGCTCGCCCCTCGCGTCGCGGTCCACCATCGCCACGGTGCACGCGCCGCAGTCGCCTTCGGCGCACCCCTGCTTCGTGCCCGTCGCGCCGCGCGCGCGCAGGTAGTCGAGCAGCGTGGTGTTGGGGGACGCGTCCTCCACGCGGACCAGGTCCCCGTTGAGTCGGAACTCGAACATGGTGCTCATTCTCCGGAAGAAACCTCGCGCAGACGAGGCGACTCCGCGCGCGAGGGCTCGGAGTGGTTTTCGACGAAGGATTGATGGTGGAGCTGGAGCAGGCCCGCGGCGATGCTCACCGCGACCTCCTGTGGCGACTTGCCGCCAATCTCCAGCCCCATGGGGCACTGCACCCGGCCCAGCAGCGACGCCGGCGTGCCGCGCGCCTCCAGCCGCTGCCGGAAGCGGGCCCACTTGGACTTGCTGCCGATGAGCCCGATGTAGCGCGCCGGCTTCTCCAGCGCGGCGGCGATGATGTCCTGGTCCAGGTCATGCCGGTGCGTCATCACCGCCACGTACGTGCGACGCGCGTCCCAGGCCGCCGCCGCGACGAAGTCCTCCCAGGACTCCTCGTGCCGCCGCACGGACGCCGGGATGCGCTCGCCCCGCAGCCACTCGGGGCGCTCGTCCACCAGGTCCACCTGGAAGGGCGTGCCCTCCAGGATGCGACACAGCGCCTGGCCCACGTGGCCCGCGCCGAACAGGTACAGCCGGGGCCCGTGGTTCACGGGCTCCACGAAGACGTCCACCACGCCTCCACAGCACTGGCCGAGCTTCGAGCCCAGCGGATAGCGGAACGCGCGCGACTCGCCTCGCTCGAGGCATGCCCGCGCGTCCGCCAGGACGAGCTGCTCCAGGTGGCCGCCGCCCACCGTCCCGTGGAACGTCCCGTCCCCACGCACGAGCACCTTCGCCCCCGGCTCCGCGGGCGTGCTCCCCTGGCAGTTCGTGACGGTGGCCACGGCGAAGGGCGCTCCTTCTCGCGCCCACTCGCCCAGCTGGCGGACCCAATCCCACATGGTCCGCGCGAGTCTGCCACACCCCGAGTCCGACGGGAGGGTCACCTACCCGGAGTGTGGGTCCGCCGACGCGACCGGGCCGGGGATACCCGACCCGGGAGGGGGCCCGACGCGACGGGTCGAACGACGCCCCCGGCCGGCGTCAGCGTGCCCGAAGAGGGGGGCCCGGCCGGGGTCAGGCCACCGCCGCGGGGATGGGCGTGTCGGGGCCGCGGCGCATCGGCTGGGCCTTGCCGTAGGTGAGCGAGCGCCACAGCCACTCGGCGGGCCCGAAGCGGAACCGGGACAACCACAGGTGGCTGAAGACGATCTGCAGGGAGAAGACGCCCAGGCAGTAGACGACGCACAGCGTGGGGGAGAGCTTCGTCACCAGGCCGAGGCCGAAGCCGTAGAAGACCCACACGCTGACGATGGACTGGGTCAGGTAGTTCGTCAGCGCCATCCGGCCCACGGGGGCGAGCACCTTCAGGATGCGCTGCCACGCCGCGCGCTGGAAGAGCAGGGTGATGCCCGACACATAGGCGGCGGCGATGCCCATCTCCCCCAGGTTGCGCAGCGGCGCGAAGGCGGGCGGCAGCCACGCCGGGAGGCTGTCGGGGTTGATCACCTTGCGCACGACGAGCTGCTGCATCACCACGCCCACGCTGCTCCCCACCACCCCCAGCACGATTCCCCAGATGAGTACCTTCCGGAACAGGCCCAGGTGCTGTTGCGCGTCATGGAACAGCCGCCTGCGCCCCGCGTACAACCCCACCAGGAACCGCCCGAAGATGGCCAGGGCGCTGATCCCGATCATGGGAAAGAAGTCCTTCAGGTAGTAGGTCGCGCAGGCGCGCACCACCTCCAGCCAGCTCCCGTTCTGCATCACCGCCAGCACCGCGCCCTTGCTCGCGTTGACGCGCTCGGTCTCCACCTTCGCGAGCGCGGCCGCGGCCTCCGGCGTGTCCGCCAGCAGTTGCGGCAGCTTGAGCGCGAGCTGTCCCACGACCGGCCACACGAGGATGAGCACCGCCGCCCACCAGAGCAGCGTCTTGTCCGTCCGCTTCCGGAACAGCAGCAGCCCGAACCCCAGCAGCGCGTAGTTGGTGAGGATGTCGCCGTACCAGATGAGGAACAGGTGGGTGACGCCCAGCAGGAACATCACCCCCAGCCGGCGCATGTACACCGGGCTCACCGTGCTCCCCCGGGCCTCCGCCCGCTCCATCTGCACCGCGAAGCCCAACCCGAAGAGGAACGAGAAGATGGTGATGAACCGTCCGAAGACGATCACCATGAAGGCGGGCGTGATGATCTTGTCCGCCAGGGACATGGTCGCCATCGCCGCCTCCATCTGCTCCCGCGTCAGGAAGGCCCTGCCGCTGAACCACATGAAGACATTGGAGATGAACACGCCGCACAGGGCGAAACCGCGCAGCGTGTCCAGCAATACCAGGCGCTCGCCCGCGTCGATGGGACGCGCCTCGGTGGAAACAACCGGCAGTGGGGCAGGGGTCATGTCCTGGTTAGAAATGAGCCAACGAACGCACGCCTGCCTGTATTTCCTCGCGAGATGAGGATTGTGGGCCACCCTTGCTCAATGGGTAGGTCTACACGCCGATGCGTGGGCAGATGTCCTTCACGATACAGGTGTCACACCGAGGCTTCTTCGCCGTGCACGTGTACCGCCCATGGAGCACCATCGCCGGACCGAAGAAGGTCCACTGCTCCTTGGGGACCAGTCGCATCAGGTCTTCTTCAATCGCGTCTGGCTTTTCGTGTTTTGACAGGCCCATTCGCTGGCTGACGCGCGCGACATGGGTGTCGACGATGATGCCGGACGGCAGGCCGAAGGCGGTGTTGAGCACCACGTTGGCCGTCTTGCGCGCCACGCCTGGCAGCGTCACCAGCTCCTCGACGGTGCGGGGTACCTCGCCTCCGAAGTGTTCCAGGAGGGCGCGGCTCATGGCCTGCACGGACCTGGTCTTCTGTTTGTAGAAGCCGGTGGGCTTGAGGTCCTCCTCCAGCTCGGCGGTGTCCGCCTCCGCGAAGGCGCGAGGGCCGGGGTACTTGGGGAAGAGCGTGGCGGTGACACGGTTGACGCGCTCGTCCGTGCACTGGGCCGCGAGGATGGTGGCGACGAGCAGCTCGAACGGGGTGGACCAGTTCAGCTCGTAGCGCGCGTCCGGGTAGGCCTCGCGCAACCGCTCCAGGAGGATGGGGACTTTCTCGGCGGGTTTCATGGTGGCGTGGGCGATACCCTACCTGGGATGTCTGACATCCGCTTCGACCCGCGGCGCGAAGCGGTGTCGTCCCGGAAGCGGGACACGGGCCCCTCCCAGGTCCCGCCGCGGGGCGTCACGCGCTGCGCGAGGAGCGCTCGACGGCCTCCAGCCGGGCCATGGTCTGCGCGTACAGGTGGTCCAGCTTGGCGTGCAGCTGGGTGACCTCCATGCCGGCGCGGATGTTGGCCTCGTATTCCACGTCCGAGCGGATGCGGTCCTTGGCGGCCTGACGGCTCTGGCTGATGAGCACGAAGCACGACAGGAAGATGGCCTCCAGGCTCACCACCATGGTGAGCAGGCCGAAGGGGAACGGGTCGAAGGCGTGGAGGCCGGGCACCCAGTCCAGGTTGATGGCGATCCACGTCGCGAACCAGGCCGCGTGCAGCATCATGAAGGTGAAGGTGCCGCTGAAGGCGGCCAGCCCGTCCGCGAGCCGCTGGATGGGCGTCAAGCGCTCCTCCACCGTCTCGTTCGGGCTGAGCGACGGGCGGCTGTGCAGCATCTTGTCCGCCTCGCGCAGGCGCCGGCCGATGGCGGTCAGCACGTCCATGGCGCTGGAGGGGTGGCGCTGGAAGAGCATCTGGAGGTCGGCGCGGTCCACCTTCAACGCGGTGGTGTCCTGGATGGCGCGCGCGTCCGCGCTGCGTGGATCTCCATCCAGCAGCGACAGCTCGCCGAAGAAGTCCCCGCGCCGGGCGGTCTCGAAGACGATGACCTGGCCCGTGGTGTCCTCGACGGAGATCTGCACCTCGCCGGAGCTGACGATGTAGATGGCTCCGCCAGGGTCGCCGCGGCTGAACACCTTCTGTCCCGCCTCCAGCCGCACCTCCTCGAGCTGGGCGGCGAGCAGCGCCCGCTCCTCGTCATCCAGGGCGGCGAACAGGGGGACTTCCTGCAGCAGGGAGATGTCGGCGGGCATGAGGCGGCGGACCTCGCGATGAACGGCACCGTGCGGGCCCCACGCTGGCATCTTCCAGGCGCGCCGCCCAGCGTCCTCGTGTGACGACGCCATCGCGGGCGCCCCGCCCGGGCCCTCGTTCGCTGGGGCTGGATGGTTGTACTCCCAAGGTGTGGCGCCGCTTCCTTGGATGGACGCTCCCGCCGGGCCCCCGTATGGTCCGCGCCCTGACCACCCCCTTCCTCCCGAGTGCGAACGCCATGGTCTCGGCCCTCTTCAATCCCGACCGCTGGAAGCCCGTCGAGGGCTTCAAATTCAAGGACATCACCTTCCACCGCGCGGTGGACCAGGGCACGGTCCGCATCGCCTTCAACCGTCCGGAGGTCCGCAACGCCTTCCGGCCGCGCACGGTGGACGAGCTGGCCCGGGCGCTGGAGGCCACGCGCTTCATGACGGACGTGGGCTGCGTGCTCATCACCGGCAACGGCCCGTCGCCCAAGGACGGCGGCTGGGCGTTCTGCTCGGGTGGAGACCAGCGCATCCGCGGCAAGGACGGCTACCAGTACCAGGGCGAGGAGGGGGAGTCGGACCCGGCGCGCCTGGGGCGGCTGCACATCCTCGAGGTGCAGCGGCAGATCCGCTTCCTGCCCAAGGCGGTCATCGCCGTGGTGCCGGGCTGGGCGGTGGGCGGCGGGCACAGCCTGCACGTGGTCTGCGACATGACCATCGCGAGCAAGGAGCACGCCATCTTCAAGCAGACGGACGCGGACGTGGCCAGCTTCGACGGTGGATATGGCTCCGCGTTGCTGGCGCGGCAGGTGGGCCAGAAGCGCGCGCGTGAAATCTTCTTCGTCGGGGGCAACTACTCGGCGGAGGAGGCGTTCCAGATGGGCATGGTCAACGCCGTCGTCCCCCACGAGAAGCTGGAGGAGTTCGCGCTCGAGTGGGCGGCGGAGATCAACACCAAGAGCCCCACCGCCATCAAGATGCTCAAGTACGCCTTCAACCTGCCCGACGACGGCATGGTGGGGCAGCAGCTCTTCGCGGGCGAGGCCACGCGCCTGGCGTACGGCACCGACGAGGCCCAGGAGGGCCGCGACGCGTTCGTCCAGAAGCGCAAGCGCGACTTCAAGCGCTTCCCCTGGTCCTACTGAGCGGCGCGTCGCGCGGCGGCGCCCTGGCTCGTCGAGGCGGGGGCGCCGCTCGGGTGTGTCTCGTGTTGCCCGCTTCGAGCGGGCCGGAGGGACCGTCGTCCTCGTGGGTCCGCGGCTCCTCGTGATGGCGTCGAGCGCGGCGGGGCGGCACGCCGTCTGGAGTCAGGCCGGCGTGATGACGATTGAGGTGGCGGAGCGGCGGGCCGGGCCGTGGTTCACGACCTCGATGTTGTTGCCGTCCGGATCCAGCACGAACGCGGCGTAGTAGCCCGGGTGATAGGAGCGCTCCCCCGGACCGCCGTTGTCCCTTCCGCCCGCGGCGAGGGCCGCCTCGTGGAACCGGTGGACCGTCTCCCGGTCGTGCGCCTGGAAGGCGAGGTGGACGCCCCGGCCCTCGGGCGCTCCCGGGTCTGCGGGGGAGATGAACAGCTCGTCGGCGGTGAAGTAGTGCTCGTTCTCCGCGAAGACGGGGACGCCCACCACGGCCAGCACGGCCCGGTAGAAGCGCTTGCTCGCGTCGAGGTCCTTGACGCGAAGGTGGACGTGGTCGAACAGTCGGCCTCGATGGAATTCCATGGTGCGTCTCCGGTTGGAATGCACCGCTTGCACGGCGCACGTTCGGGGCGCGCGAGACTGCCATGAAACCCCACTTCCTGACGTTCTTCTGCGAGCTGCCCCCCGGGCCGCTCGGCGAACTGTTCGACACTCCGGGCGTGCTCGACGACCTGAGGGCGATGGGCGCCGGGGTGAGCCTGGGCCTCGTCGACTTGAGCCCCGCACGGGCCGACGTGGTCCGCCGCCTCGCTCGGGAAGGCATCCCCGTCACGGCCTGGCTGCTGCTGCCCACCGAGGAGGGCTACTGGTTCCATGCGGGCAACCTGGCCCAGGCGGAGGCGCGCTACGCGGCGTTCCGCGCGTGGACGGCGGAGCACGACCTGTCCTGGGCGGGCGTGGGCCTCGACATCGAGCCGGACATCGCCCAGCTGCGCCGCTGGGCCCAGGCGCCCCTGCGCAGCCTGCCCGGCGCGCTCTCGCGGCTCGTGTTCCGGGGTGGCCGCTCCCGCGCGGCGCGGGCGGGCTATGCCACGCTGGTGGAGCGCATCCGCGCGGACGGACACCGCGTGGACACCTACCAGTTCCCGTTCATCGTCGACGAGCGCCAGGCGCGCTCCTCGGTGCTGCGCCGCGTGGCGGGCGTGCTCGACGTGCCGACGGACCGCGAGGTCCTGATGCTCTACACCAGCTTCCTGCGACCCCAGGGGCCGGCCTGGCTCTGGAGCTACGCGCCCGGCTCGACGGCCATCGCCGTGGGCAGCACCGGCGGCGGCGTGGACCTGCCCGGCCTCCTCGCGACGCCGCCCCTGGACTGGAACGAGCTGTCGCGCGACCTGCGCCTGGCGGTCCGCTGGACGCACGACCTGTACATCTTCAGCCTGGAAGGATGCGTGCGGCAGGGCTTCCTGTCCCGATTGCGGACATTCGACTGGGACGCGCCGGTGGAGCCGCCCTGGGTTCCGGCGCGGCGCGTGGACGCGGTGCGCAGGGCCGCGCGCGCCGTGCTCGGGGTGAGCGGTCGGGTGCTTCGCTGACGGGCTCGTGGCGCCCACGGTCCGTCCCATCCATGACGCGCAGCGTATTCCCGGCGCGGGGTTGACGCTCGACGGGCGCGGCAGTGTCATGCGCCCGGCATTCCCCCGCGCCGAAGCCTGGACCCCGCCCGGGATGGGAACGACATGAACGATCTGCGTCTGACGTCGAAGCTCCTCGGCGCGCTCCTGCTGTCCGCGAGCGCGCTCCACGCGGCCCCCGTCTCGGCGGCCCCCACTCCCGTGTCTTCCACCGTGGTGCCCAACGGCGGCTTCGAGGTCGCCGGTGGCGCGTCGTCCGTCCCGGCGTTCTGGACCTCGAAGGGGCCCGGCAAGGTGGCCGCCAGCTCGGAGGGCAAGGCCGAGGGCGCCCGGGGCCTGCTCATCGAGAGTCCCCAGGGGGGTGGCGAGACGACCGTCGAGTCCGGCGAGCTGCGCTTGACGGTGGGCCAGCTGTACCGGCTCAGCGCGTGGGTGCGCACCAAGGGCGTGCAGGCGGACCCGCAGGCCCGCTATCCCACGGCCCACGGCGCGTGCCTGTCGATGAAGAGCTTCCCCTTCACCAACTGCACGCCCGCCCAGGGCGTGGACGCGGGCAGCCGCGTCTCCGTCCTCTTCTTCGCCACCCAGTCCACGGACCGCGTGCAGCTGCACCTGGGGCGCAACGGCAAGGCCACCGGCTCCGTCTGGTACGACGACGTGCGCGTCGAGCAGGTGGAGGACATCTCCCAGTACATCCCCATGGAGTCCGTGCGCTGGGCGGGCAAGGGCTTCCGCTATGACGACGGCGGGTGGATCTACGTCCACATCGAGGGCGAGCCCTACGAGCGCGGCCACCAGTTCGGCCAGCTCGTGTCGGGGGAGATCGTCCGCTACATCGAGAAGCTCGGCATCCAGAAGGACAAGGCGGACGCGGCCAAGGGCTGGGCGCACCAGCGGCTGCTCGCGGACTCGCTGTTCCTGCGCAAGTTCGACGCGGAGTACCTGGAGGAGATGAAGGGCATCGCGGACGGCGCGAACAAGGCGGGCGCGAAGTTCAAGGACCGCGAGCTGGACCTGCTCGACATCGTCACGCTCAACACCGCGGTGGACGCGGGGCAGCTGGAGGAGGCCAACCGCGCCACGGCCACGTCGCTGTCGGGCCGCACCTTCCTCAAGGCGGACGAGGAGGCCGAGCGCGGGGGCAAGGGCGACCACTGCTCGTCCTTCGTGGCCACGAAGTCCGCGACGCCGGACGGACGCGCCATCATCGGGCAGATCTTCATGTGGAACGGCTACACCGGCGTCCACTGGGACGTGATCCTCGACGTGCAGCCCACCAAGGGCCACCGCGTGGTGATGCAGACCTTCCCGGGCGGCATCCACAGCGGCGCGGACTGGTTCATCAACTCCGCGGGCATCGTCATCGGCGAGACGACCGTGGGCCAGACGCCGTTCGACGCCAACGGCACGCCCCAGAGCAACCGCATCCGCAAGGCCGCGCAGTACGCGTCGTCCATCGACGAGGTGGCGCGCATCATGAAGGAGAACAACAACGGCCTGTACACCAACGACTGGACGCTCGCGGACACGAAGACGGACGAGGGCGCGTGCCTGTTGCTCGGGACGAAGAAGACGCGGCTGTGGCGCACCGGGAGCAAGGGCAACGCCGCGGACACCCCGGGCAACCTGAAGGACTTCATCTGGGCCAACAACAACAACCGGGACCTGGAGGTGCGCAAGGAGTCGGTTTCCAACCCGGACAACGCGCCGGCGGACCTGGCCTTCAACACGTGGAACCGGGACATCGCCTTCCAGGAGTACTACGCGCGTCACGCGAAGAAGGGCTTCGACCTGGACGCCGCCATCCGGATGATGGCCTCCAGCCCCATCAACCGCCCGCACGCGTGTGACGGCAAGGTCACCACGTCGGAGATGGCGGAGAAGATGATGTTCCTCGCGCACTACGGGAAGACGACGCTGCGCGAGAAGATGATTGGCAGCCGCTTCATGCCGGACCTGCCCGGCGCCACGCCGCACCTGTCGCTGGGCTACACCACGTTCAGCCCCATCTACGTCGCCGCCAAGCTCAAGGAGGCGCGCAAGACGTGGAAGGCCCCGGCGGAGCCGGCGGCCTCCAAGCGCGACCTGTCGAAGGTGAAGGACGCGGTGTCGTTCGACGCGAAGTGGCTGTGGGCCAACACGCTGTACCCCGCGTCGGATGCGGAGAACTGGCTCGTCAGCGGCACGGCGGCGTACTGGAAGCTGCTCAAGGACGTCTCCGCGCACGAGGACAAGCTGGACAAGTCCTTCGAACAGCAGCGGGACGTGCTCGCCGACCTGAACAACCGCTACCTCTTCACCGCGTCGCGTGAGGCGGACGTGGCGCCCGCGGCGGCGAAGACCGACTACGGCCGGTACGGCATGTACCTGGTGCCGCGCATCAAGGGGACCTTCGCGCTGCACCAGCTGCGGCTCCTGCTGGGCAACGCGGACTTCTCCAAGGTGATGAACGCGGTCCACGCGCGCTATGGGAACAAGGACGTCACCACCGCGGACTTCAAGCGCGTGGCCCAGGAGGCATCCGGGAAGGACGTGGGCGCGTTCGTCGGGCAGTGGCTGGAGCGCACGGGGCTGCCCCAGCCGCGCATCCGCACCACCGCGGCGCAGGTCAAGGACGGGTACGAGGTGACGTTGAAGGTGGAGCAGCCGGGCGCGAAGCCCTGGCACTTCGTCACGCTGGTGGAGGTGCGCACGGCCAAGGGCTCCTCCTTCGAGCGCGTGGAGGTCAAGGGCGCCAGCGAGACCTTCACGCTGCGCACGGCGGAGGCGCCCGTGCGCGTGGTGTTCAACCCGGGCAACGACGTGCCGGTGGCGCGCGAGAAGTTCCAGGTGCTGGCGAACCAGACGGACGCCTGGGAGCGGCTGTTGATGGTGCACGGCACCGCGCGGCAGACGGAGTCCATGCGGACGCTGGTGCTCGGCTATCGCGAGGCGCTCGCGGACGTGTTCACCGAGCGGCTCGTCCCCGTGTCGCCCGACGCCGAGGTGACGGACGCCGTGCTCGCGGACCGCGACCTGGTCGTCTTCGGCGGGGCGGAGGACAACGCGCTGCTGGCGCGCCTGGCGGAGGAGAAGAAGGTGCCGCTGGAGCTGGGCCGCCGGTACTTCCGCTGGGAGGGCAAGACGTACGGGCGACCGGATGACGGCATCGCCATGGCGCTGCCCAACCCGTGGAACCCGAAGCGGGCGATGTACCTCTTCGTCGCCAACAGCGGCATCCAGCTGTGGCACATGACGCGGACGTACCAGCGCAACCTCCAGGGGTGGGCGCTGTTCCGCAATGGGGAGGTCACCACCAAGGGCTTCCACGACCTCGAGGCGCTGTCCCAGGACGTGGTCGTGACGCCCGCGCCGGCCACGCCCGCGCCCGCCGCGCCTGCTCCCACGCCCGCTCCGCCCGTGCCGGCGCCGGTGCTCGGGCGGCGGTGAGGCGCGACGCCGGCGCCGGCTCGGGGGCTTCGGTCCGGGTCGGCGCTGGTGCCTTCGGAGGGCGGGGAAGGGGGCTCCCCGAGGAATAGGGCGGCGGGGTGGTTGTTTTTCCCGCCTGGCCGGATGGACGACAGCCATTCGTGTCCGGCAGCATCCCCCGCTCAATTCCCATTCGGAGCCTCATGAGCCTCAAGAAGCCCTTTGCACACCGAGCCTGGGCCACCAGCGCCCTCGGCACCCTGCTGCTCACCGGCTGCGCGACCTCGCCGCAGCCCGCGCCGACGGCCGAGGCCCCGCCCGCCGCCGCCGTCCCCGAGAAGCCGGCCGAGCCCGCGCCCGTGGTGCTGTCCATCCCCGCCGTCGAGGAGGTCTCCGCGGAGACCATCCGCTCGCTGGGCGTGGAGCTGAAGAACCTGGACCGGGCGGTGCGCCCCCAGGATGACTTCTACCAGTTCGTCAACGGCACCTGGCTCAAGACGACGCCCATCCCGGCGGACCGCGCCCGGTATGGCACCTTCATCGAGCTGGCGGACAAGGCCGAGCTGGCCCTGCGCGCCATCATCGAGGAGGCCGCCGCGGTGCAGAAGCCCGTGGCGGGTTCCACCCCGCAGAAGGTGGGTGACCTCTACAAGAGCTTCATGGACACCCAGCGCATCGAGTCGCTGGGCATCAAGCCGCTGAAGTCCGAGCTGGGCCTGGTGAAGGCGCTCAAGAGCAAGGACGGACTGCCGGCCCTGTTCGCGGCGTTCCAGCGCGCCGGGCTCCAGACGCCGGTCGTGTTCTACGTGGGGCAGGACGGCAAGCAGGCCACGCGCTACATCGCCTACCTCAACCAGGGAGGCCTGGGCCTTCCGGACCGCGACTACTACTCCAAGCAGGAGCCGAAGTTCATCGAGACGCGCGCTGCCTACGTCGCGTACATCGAGAAGCTGCTGACGCTCGCGGGTGAGAAGGACGCGAAGAACGCGGCGCAGGCCATCCTGTCGCTGGAGACGGTGCTCGCGGAGAAGAGCTGGGACCGCGTGAAGAACCGCGACCGCGAGGCCACCTACAACCTCAAGACGCTGGAGGAGGTGGACGCCATCACCCCGGGCGTCAAGTGGACCGCGTTCCTGAAGGCCGCTGGCGCCTCCGCGACCCCGGGCGTCATCGTCCGCCAGCCGAGCTACTTCCAGGCGCTCGGCGAGGTGCTGGCCTCCACGCCGCTGCCGGTCATCCAGCAGTACCTGACGTTCAAGGTGCTGGATGCCCGCGCGCCGCTGCTCAGCAGCGCCTTCGAGCAGGCGCACTTCGAGTTCCGGGGCAAGACGCTCCAGGGCCTCCAGGAGAACCGTCCGCGCTGGAAGCGCGCGGTGGCGACGGTGGAGGGCGCGCTGGGCGAGGCCGTGGGGCAGCTCTACGTGGAGCGCCACTTCAGCCCGTCGTCGAAGAAGCGCATGGAGGAGCTGGTCGCCAACCTGCGTGAGACGTTCCGTCAGGGCATCGACGGCCTGGACTGGATGAGCGCGGAGACGAAGGCGCAGGCCCAGGACAAGCTGTCGAAGTTCAACGTGAAGATCGGCTACCCGGACAAGTGGATCGACTACTCGAAGTTGAAGGTGTCCGCGACCGACCTGGTGGGCAACGTCAAGCGCGGTGACGAGTTCGACTTCGCGCGCATGGTGGACAAGCTGGGCAAGCCCATCGACCGGGTCGAGTGGGGCATGACGCCGCAGACTGTGAATGCCTACTACAGCTCGACGATGAACGAGATCGTCTTCCCGGCCGCCATCCTCCAGCCGCCGTTCTTCAACCCGGACGCGGACGACGCGACGAACTACGGCGCCATCGGCGCGGTCATCGGGCATGAGATCAGCCACGGCTTCGACGACCAGGGCAGCCGCTCGGATGGTGACGGCAACCTGCGCAACTGGTGGACGGAGCAGGACGCGGCCGGGTTCAAGGAGCGCACGAACATGCTCGTGAACCAGTACAGCGGCTTCAGCCCGTTGGAGGCGATGAACGTCAACGGTCAGCTGACGCTGGGCGAGAACATCGGCGACCTGAGCGGGCTCGCGGTGGCGTACAAGGCCTTCCAGCTCTCGCTCCAGGGCAAGCCGTCGCCGGAGATCGCCGGCTTCACGGGCAACCAGCGCTTCTTCCTGGGCTGGGCGCAGATCTGGCGGGGCCTGTACCGCGACGATGCCATGCGGCAGATGCTGCTGACGGACCCGCACTCGCCTCCGCAGTACCGCGTCAACGGCGTGGTGCGGAACATGCCGGAGTTCTACGAGGCGTTCGGCGTGCGGCAGGGCGATGCCGCGTGGCTGCCGCCCGAGCAGCGCGTGAAGATCTGGTAGTCGGGCCGTTCGCGCCGCGCCCCACCGTTCCTCGCGTGAACGGTGGGGCGTTGGCCTCCGGAGCCAAAGGCGGATGGTTCACCGCGCGCGCCGGGTGACGGCCACGCCGTGTTCGCACCGGGCCGTGGGCTCCTGAATGAAGCCTTGTGTGAGGTACAGGCCCGCCGGGATGACGATGACGGTCGCGATGGCCCGTCGGAGTCCCCTCGCCGCGAAGGTCGCGTAGTCCGACCCGAGGCCGTCGAGCGAGCAGGCGATGGTCGCCAGCAGCAGCGGTAGGAGCAAGAGGACGAGCAGGGTCGCGAACAGCACGGCCACGCCGCGGCAGTACACGGTGATGAGCACGCCGGCCCCCAGGCTCAGGTTCCCGAGGATGTAGCCGCGCCGCGCGTTCACGTCGGAATTCGTCATGTAGATGGAGATGTCTCCGGGCATGCGCCCGTGAAGAGCAAGCTCCAGTCCAACCACGCCATGTCGATGTTCCGCGCCTTTATGCGCCCCCTGACAACGTCGTTGTCAGCGATTGTCATGGGCCGTGACAGCGGACCGTCTCGCATGGCCTTGCTTCGGCCCGCCACCCGCCGGACCTAAGGGAAACCCACGGGTCGTCTCCGCACGCCTCCGGCGGGCCGGGGCCCACCCCGTGGGGCGCTGGGTGTGCGTCATGCTCGTCCCGAGGCACCTCCCGCGCGGCGATATTCGCATGCCTTCGCGGGCGATGGCGCCATGCCCACGCAGTGAAGAACGTGGCTCGCCTTTCAAAAGGAGCCAGAGTTGTTCAACCAGCTGAAGAAGATGGGTGCGGTGTTCGGTGTGCTGTTCGCGGTGGGGTTCGGCGCGGTCGCCAACGCCGAGGAGACCGAGTCTCGCGAGGCCGAGGCCTTCATGTGCGGCGGCGACGAGTCCCTGAGCGCGGGACATCCCCACGCCTGCTACCAGGGGTGCTTCAAGCAGAGCGGCGTGTGCATCTACACCTGCATCATGGATGGCAGCGCCCACGAGTGTTTCGAGGCGTGCGGCGAGGAACTCAAGGTGTGTCTGTATGGCTGCGGCGTGACCGACGGCGCCGACCAACAATGAGTCACCGACGCCATCCCATCGTCCAGGGATGACGGACCGGGCGCGCATCCGGGGCTCCTTGGCGGAGTCCCGGGTGGCGCCGTTCCCGGTTTCGTCCATGGGAGGGATGGACTACATGGGGTGCGACGCGGAGACGCGAGCACACCATGACGACGGATGCGCAGACGCCAGACTCGACCACGCCCCCGAACATCAACCGGGGCGACATCTTCTGGATTGCACCGGATGACTCGCGAGGCCCCGCGCCGGACTACTCCCATCCCCACGTCGTGGTCCAGGAAGACGTCTTCAACCACTCGCGCATCACGACCGTCGTCGTCTGCGCCCTGACCTCGAACCTGCATCGCGCGAAGGAGCCCGGCAACGTCCTGCTCGACCCGGGCGAGGGCAACCTCCCCAGGCAGAGCGTCGTCGTCGTGTCGCAGATCTCCTCCATCGAGAAGCGCCAGCTGGGCGAGCGCGTGGGCTCCCTGTCCAACGACCGGGTGGAGCAGGTCCTCGCGGGGTTGCGCTTCCTCCAGGCCTCCTTCTTCCGTCGTTGACCGGGTCGACGCCTCGCGATCCTTCACCCTCCGTGATGATTTCATGATTGGTGTCGGAGCCGCGTGCGCCCCCAGACTCTCGGGGTATGACCCGCTCCACGCTCGTCCTCGCCGCCCTGCTGTGGTCCGCCTGCTCGACCCGTGCCTGGCGCCCCACGCCCAAGCTGGGCCAGGTGGAGGCGGTCCGCACCCAGACGGGGGACCATGACGGGTACTCCGTCTCGCGACACCTCGACATCTTCGCTGGCGACCAGGGGCACTTCGGCGATGTCTACGTGACGGGGAAGGGGACCCGGCCCCTCATCATGGAGCAGCGGCTGCATCGAGCCGTCCCGCCCCCCAGGCCCGGCACCACCGGCCTGCGCATCGACTCCATCATGATGGGCCCGGACGGCCCTCACGAGAGCATCATCCACACGGGGCGCGTCGTGGGGCTGGACTACGACTTCATGCGCGGGCAGGGCTGGCTGTTCCCCTGCGAGACCGGCCCCGACTGGCTCTGTGGGGGGAGCAGTTCGCCGCGGATCATCACCCCGAGCTACGACTTCGTGGACCCCATCATCGAGTACGTGGGCCGCTGGCTGCGGGACGGGGGCTATGGCGGTTCGATTGCCATCTCCGTCTGGACGCCCCGGGGGACTCCCGCGGACGTCCGGACACCCATCGGCCGGTATGACGGATACACCGTGGAATGGGCCAGCGGCCCGGACCTGGACGGGCAGGGCGCCATCGCGCTCACGGGGCATGGCACCCGACTGTTCCCTCCCTGGCACGACGAGCCGGAGCCGGAAGAATACGAGAAGCGCCGCAACACCGCCGTCCGTGTCGGTCCGCCCGGCAATCAGCCCCCGTTGTTGCTCTATCGCTCCAAGTCCTATCCCCCCTATGTCGCCTATGTCGAGCTCGTCTCCTACGCGGAGGTGGATGAGGCCATCGAGCGGTGGGGACGGCTGCTCCGGGAGGGTGACCACCAGGGCACCCTCGTCATCACGGTGAGCGGCCCCTATATGTTCTTCTCGGAGTGAGCGACGCGCGGACCCCGGAGACACGTCGGCGGACGGCCCCTCCAGCTCCCTGGAGAAAGGCGCGTCCGCCGACCTACCGTTGCCGCTCGAGGTGATTGTCGTCAGGCCGCCCGGGCGGTGCCCCCCTGTCGCCGCGACCGCCGCCCGAACAGCGGCAGGGCGAGGAGCAGGAGCGCCATCGGCACGAAGGTCGCCGCGCCGCCCGTGCTGCACCCGTGACCGACGATGACGAAGTCGTCGTTGCCGTCGAGCGGGTTCGTCCCGCCGGAGACCTCCTCGCCGTCGCTGGCGCCGCCACCGTCGGTGTCGGCCTTGTTCGGATCCGTCTCGCCGGCGTCGAGCGCGCCGTTGTGGTTGGCGTCCTCTTCACCGTCCTTCAGCCCGTCACCGTCCGTGTCGGGGTCGAGCGGCTGGGTGGGGTTGGCACCCTTCACCTCCACCCCGTCCGTCAGGCCGTCGTCGTCCGAATCCGCGTCGTTCGGGTCCGTCTCCGTGTCGTCGACGCGGCCGTCGTGGTTGGCGTCCTCCTCGCCGTCCTTCAGGCCGTCACCATCCGTGTCCGGACGCTTCGGGTCGGTGGTGGTGCTCGGGTCCGCGTCCGGCCGGAAGTTGGGCGAGTCGCGGTCGGTGTCCGCCGGAGCGGTCTCCGCCGTCACACCCATCTCCGTGCCATCCAGGAGCCCGTCGTTGTCGCTGTCCGGGTCCAGCGCGTCGATGAGACCGTCACCATCCGTGTCGGTGATGCCGTCGACGCCGTCGGGCACGCCGTCGGAGTCGGTGTCCGCGTTGTGCGGATCCAACCCCAGCTCGATTTCGGTCGCGTCGTCGATGCCATCGAGGTCGGCGTCGATGTCGTCCTCGGGGCGCAGCGGGTCCGTCTCGCCCGCGTCGACGCGGCCGTTGTGGTTGGCGTCCTCGATGCCGTCACGCACGCTGCCGCCGTCCGTGTCGGGGTCGAGCGGGTCCGTCAGGGTCGACGGGTCCGCGTCCGGCGTGAAGCGAGTCAGGTCCGTGCCGGTGCCCTGGGGCTCGGTCAGGCCCAGCTCCAGGCCGTCCGCGAGCAGGTCGCCGTCGGTGTCCGCGTTCTTCGGGTCCGCCTCACCCGCGTCCACGAGGCCGTTGTGGTTGGCGTCCTCGTTGCCGTCGAGCAGGCCGTCGTCATCCGTGTCGTCGTCGAGCGGGTCCGTCCCGGCGACCTTCACCTCGATGCCGTCCGGCAGGCCGTCGCCGTCCGTGTCGGCGTTGTTCGGGTCGGTGCCCAGCGCCTGCTCCTCGGCGTCCGTGAGCCCGTCGCCGTCCGCGTCGGCCGTGACGACCCAGCCGTACGTGGCCGGCGTGTCATCCACGTTGCCCGCCGCGTCCACCGCGCGGACGCTCAGGGTGTGGGCCCCCAGCGCCAGGTCGGTGAAGGTGACTGGGTCGGTGCACGGCGCGTAGGCGGCGCCGTCCAGGCTGCACTCATAGGAGACACCCGCCTCGATGGCGTCGAGGTCGAAAGTCGCCTGCGCCGGAGCCTCCGTCAGCGGCGGGCCGCTCACGATGAGCGTATCCGGCGCCACGGTGTCCACCGTCCACGTGTAGGTGGCGGGCGTCGGGTCCACGTTGTCGTCCGAGTCGATGGCCCGGACCGCGAAGGTGTGCTCGCCATCGGCCAGGCCGGTCAGCTCGGTGGGGTTGTCGCACGCGGCGAACGTCGCGCCATCCAGGCTGCACTCATAGGACACCGGGGCCTCGTCCGAGGCGAAGGTGAACGACGCGGACGTCTGGCGCGTCAGCGCGGGCGGCGTCTGGGTGAACGACGTCTCCGGGGGGAGCGCGTCGACGGAGAACGTGTGGACGACGGCGGTGCTGGTGTTGCCCGCCGCGTCCGTCGCGGAGACGGAGACGGTGTGCTCACCCTCCGCCAGCACCGCGCCGGCCGGGAGCGACCATCCCCCCGTGCCATCCACATCCACCGAGCCCAGCACGACACCATCCACCACCACCGTCACGTGGCTGTCCGCCTCGGCGGTGCCGGAGTACGTCACGGCTCCCGTGTCGAGCACGTCGCCCTGAGCGGGGAAGGCGAGGGCCACGGCGGGCGGCTGTGTATCCACCGTCCACGTGTGCTCGGCGGGCGAAGCATCCACGTTGCCCACGCCGTCGACCGCGCGCACCGCGAGGGTGTGCTCGCCATCCGCCAGCGGACCGAACTCCGCCTGGGACGCGCACGGCGCGAAGGCCGCGCCATCCAAGCCGCACTGATACGTCACGGGGGATTCGTTGGACGAGAAGACGAAGGTCGCGGTGGCCGCGTTCGTCAACGGCGCGGGGCCGCTGTCGATGGCCGTGTCCGGGGCCGTGGTGTCCACCTCGAAGGTGACGCTCGCCGGCGTGCTGGTGTTGCCCGCGGCGTCCGTCGCCGTGACGACGGCGGTGTACGTGGCGTCCGCCAGCGTCACCGGCGGGGTGAAGGTCCAGCCGCCGGAGGGGTCCACCGGGATGGGGCCGTAGCTCGTGTTGCCCAGCGTCACCGTCACGCTGACGGCGTCCTCCGCCGTCCCCGTCAAGCTCACCACACCCGAGTCGAGCACCGCGCCCTGCGCCGGGGCGGTGATGATGGGCGCGGACGGTGCCGTCACGTCCACCGTCCAGGTGTACTCGGCGGGCGTGCTGTCCACGTTGCCGGCCTCATCCACGGCGCGGACGAACAGCGAGTGCTCGCCCTCCGAGAAGCCCTCGAACGTGACGGGCGTGGTGCAGGGCGCGAAGGTCGCGCCGTCCACGCTGCACTCGAAGGTCGAGCCGGGCTCGTTCGACGCGAACTCGAACATCGCCGCCACCGCATGGGTCGGCGAGGCCGGGCCGGACACGACGAGCGTGTCGGGCTCCGTCGAATCCACCGTCCAGGCGTAGGTGGCCGGCGTCGGGTCCACGTTGCCCACAGCGTCCACCGCGCGCACGCGCAGCTGGTGGTCCCCATCCGCCAGCGCGGAGAAGGGCAGCGGCGTGTCACAGGCGACGTACGCCGCGCCATCCAGGCTGCACTCGTACCCCACGCCGCCGTCCTCCGAGCGCAGCGCGAAGGTGGCCGTCGTCTCGCGCGTCAGCTGCGCGGGGCCGGAGTCGATGAACGTCTCGGGGCCCGTCAGGTCGATGGAGAACCCGTGGTTCGTCGCGCCGGAGGCGTTGCCCGCCGCGTCGACGCCCGTGGCGACGACGGAGACCGGGCCCTCGGGCTGAGGCTCTGGCAGGGGGAAGGTCCAGTCACCATCGCCGTTCACGGAGATGGGGCCGTACGTGGCCGTGCCGACCTCCAGGTAGACCTGGCTGTTCGGCTCGCCCTTGCCCGTGAGCGTCGGCGTCGCGGTCCCCACCACGGAGCCATTGGCCGGAGACACGACGGTGGGGGCGATGGGAGCGCTCCGGTCCACCGTCCACGCGTGGGTCGCGGGGCTCGGGTCCAGGGTGCCCAGGGCGTTCGCCGAACGGACGGAGAACTGGTGCGTGCCCTCGGTCAGGTCGGCGTAGGACGCCGGGCTGTCGCAGGCCGTGAAGGGCGCGCCGTCCAGGCTGCACTCGAAGCGGACGCCCCCATTCTCCGTGCGGAGCACGAAGGTGGCGGACGTCTCGCGGGTGGAGATGGCCGGGGCGGAGTCGATGAACGTCTCCGGCGTCGACAGGTCGATGGAGAAGTCGTGCGAGGTCGCCTCGCTCGTGTTGCCCGCCTTGTCCGTCGCCGTGGCCTCCACGGTGTGCGGACCGTCCGTCAGGACCTCCGGGCTGGTGAGGCTCCAGTTCCCGTCGGGATCCGCCGTCACGGTCCCCAGCACGTCGCCGTCCACCTCCACCGTCACCTGGGCGTAGGGCTCGGCGGTGCCCCGGAACACGGGCGTCGCGGTGGCGAGGGTCGTCCCATCCTCGGGCGAGACGATGACCGGCGCGTCCGGGACCAGCGTGTCTACGGTGAACCCGGTGGGGGCGCTGGCGTCGCTCACGTTGCCCGCGGCATCCGTGGCGGTCGCCGTCGCCGTGTGTGGCCCCTGCGAGAGGTCGACCGCCGGGGTGAACGTCCACTGGCCCCCCGCATCCACGGGGGCCGTGCCGAGCACCGTGCCATCCACCGTCACCGTCACCGTCGTCCCGGGCTGGGCCGTGCCGGAGAGGGTCGGGCGCTGCGTCGGCACCGTCACGCCCTGGGCGGGCGCGTCGATTTCAGGGGCATCCGGCTTCGTGGTGTCCACCGTCCAGGCGAACGTCGCGGGCGTGGGGTCCACGTTGCCCGCGGCGTCACGCGCGCGGACCGCCAGCGTGTGGCCGCCTTCCGACAGGTCCGAGAACGTCACGGGGCTGGAGCAGGCCGCGAAGGCCCCTCCATCCAGCCTGCACTCGTACGTCACCAGCTCCGTATCGCTGGCGAAGCCGAACGTGGCGGACGTGGCATTGGTGATGGAAGCGGGGTGGGTGGCGATGGTGGTGTCCGGAGGCGTGGTGTCCACTGTCCAGGAGCGGGTGGCGGGCGTGGGGTCCACGTTGCCCGCGGCGTCGCGCGCGCGGACCGACAGCGTGTGCTCGCCGTCCGCCAGCGACGTGAAGGTCGCCGGATTCGAGCAGGTGGCATGCGGCTCGCCGTCGAGCGAGCACTCGTACGTGACGCCGGCCTCCGGGCTGCCGAAGGCGAACGTCGCGTTGGTGCTGCTCGTCAGTCCGGCGGGGCCGCTGGTGATGGTCGTGTCGGGGGCCGTGGTGTCGATGGTCCACGTGTACGTCGCGGGCGTCGGGTCGACGTTGCCCACGGCGTCCCGGGCGCGCACGGCCAGGGTATGGCCGCCGTCGCCGAGCCCGGTGAAGGTCTGCGGATCCGAGCAGGCCGCGAACGTCGCGCCGTCCAGCGAGCACTCGAAGGTCGCCGGCGTCTCGGTGGCGACGAAGTCGAAGGTCGCGGAGGCCGAGCCCGAGACAGGCGCGGGCGTGCTGGCGAAGGTCGTATCGGGCGGCGTGGTGTCCACGGTCCACGTCCGCGTGGCGGGCGTCGGGTCGACGTTGCCCGCGGCGTCGATCGCGCGCACCGCGAAGGTGTGCGCGCCGTCCGCGAGGTTCGAGAGCGCGCGGGGGCTCGTGCAGGACGCGAACGTCGCCCCATCCAGAGCGCACTCGAAGGTCACCGGGCTCTCCGAGCCGATGAAGGTGAAGGTGGCGCTCGTGGCGGACGTCGTGCCCGAGGGGCCGCCCGTGAGGGTGGTGTCCGGCGCGGTCGTGTCGACGGTCCAGGTGAAGGTCGCGGGCGTGGGGTCCACGTTCCCCGCGGCATCCACCGCGCGCGCCTCCAACGTGTGGCTGCCCTGGGCCAGGCCCGTGAACGTCTGCGGGTCGGTGCAGGGGGTGAACAGCGGCGCCCCATCGAGCCGGCACTCATATGTCACGTCGCTCTCGTTGGAGCCGAAGTCGAAGGTGGCCATCGAGACGTTGGACGTCTGTGTCGGGGTGCTGACGAACGTCGTCTCCGGCGCCACCGTGTCCAACGTCCACGTGCGCGTGGCGGGCGTGGGGTCGACGTTGCCCACCGCATCGCGAGCCTGGACGGACAGGGTGTGGTTGCCCTGGCTCAGGTTGGTGAACGTCGCCGGGCTCGTGCAGGCCGTGAAGGCCGCGCCATCGAGCGAGCACTCGTACGTCGCGGGCGTCTCGGTGGCGTTGAACGTGAACGTGGCGCTGGTGGAGGCCGTCGTGCCGGAGGGGCCCGTGACGATGGTGGTGTCGGGCGCCGCCGTGTCCACGGTCCACGAGCGGGTGGCGGGCGTGGGGTCGATGTTGCCCGCCGTGTCCCGGGCGCGGACGGACAGGGTGTGGTTGCCCTGGCTCAGGTCGGTGAACGTCGCCGGGCTGGTGCACGCCACGAAGGCCGCGTTGTCGAGCGAGCACTCATACGTCGCGGGCGTCTCGGTGGCGTTGAAGGTGAACGTGGCGCTGGTGGAGGCCGTCGTACCGGAGGGGCCCGAGACGATGGAGGTGTCGGGCGCCGCCGTGTCCACGGTCCACGAGCGGGTGGCGGGCGTCGGGTCGATGTTGCCCGCCGTGTCCACGGCGCGCACCTGCAACGTGTGCCCGCCCTGCGACAGGCCAGTGAGGTTCGCCGGATTCGCGCACGAAGCGAAGGCCGCGCCGTCCAGGGCGCACTGGTACGTCACCCCCGCCTCGTTCGAGGCGAAGCCGAAGCTCGCGTTGGCGGAGGCCGTCGTGCCGGAGGGGCCGCTGACGATGGTGGTGTCGGGCGCCACGGTGTCCACCGTCCAGGTGTAGGTGGCCGGTGTCGGGTCCACGTTGCCCGCCGTGTCCACCGCGCGCACCGCCAGGGTGTGGGGGCCCTGGCTCAGCGACGTGTAGGACTGGGGCGAGGCGCAGGCGGTGAACGCCCCGTTGTCCAGCTTGCACTCATAGGTGACGGGGGACTCGTTGGACGCGAAGGAGAACGCCGCGTTGGTCGACGGCTGCGAGGCCGGAGGACCGGTGACGATGGTGGTGTCCGGCGGGAGGGTATCGACCGTGAAGGTCACCTGCGTGGCGGGGCCGGTGTTGCCGGCCGGGTCGCTCGCCGTCACGGAGGCGGTATGGCTCCCCTCCGACAGGGGCGTGGTGCCGGTGCAGGACCAGGCGCCGGTGGTCGGATGGGCCGTCGCCGTGCAGACGACGGTGCCGTCAATCACCACCGTCACCGTGCTGCCGGGCTCGGCGGTGCCGGAGAAGGCGGGCGTGTTCGTGCCCACCGTGCTGCCCTGGGCCGGGGTCGTCACCACCGGCGCGGCGGGGACGGTCACGTTGATGGTCGTGGGACCGGTGGTGGTGGCGGAAGGAGAGCTGTTCGCGGAGCTGGCGGGCGCGCCGCGCTCGCCCGCCGCGGTGATGGTGGCCTGGTTGGCGACGACGCCGGAGGCGGAAGGGTTCACCGTCGCGCGGAAACGCACGGTGGTGCCCTGGAGGAGCTGGAGGGTGCCGCCCAGCGTGGCCGTGGCACCCGTGCCGAGCCGCACGGTGATGACGCCCGTCGGACTGACCTCGCCCACGTCGTCGCCCGGGTTGTCCGTCAGCGGACCCGCGTTCGGGCCGGAGAGAATCTCCAACGAGCCGGGCACGTAGGAGAGCAGCGCCGGGAGCGGGTCGGAGAAGACGGTCTCGATGCTGACGTCGTCGCCCGTGTTGGTGGTGACGATGGTGTACTCGATGAGGTCGCCGCCGCGCAGCGAACCATCCGGGCGCGGATTCACCGCCGTCGCCGTCTTGTAGGTGTTGGTGAAGTCCGGACGGACGGTGGCGATGGACGTCGTGAAGGCGCCGAGGACGTAGGCGTCACCCGACGACGTCGCGGTCACCGTCATCGACGTCGCGCCGCCCGTCACCCGGTTCGTGATGTCCACCAGGTCCAGGTCCATGCCGGACATGCTCGCCTGCGCGCCCGACAGGCGCGGGAGGTCGTCGGCGTGGCTGGTGGGCGTCCCCAGCACCGAGCGCGAGCCGTTGAAGAAGTTGTTCGACGGGTTGGTCGCGTCCGAGACGTTGACGTTGTTGACGAGGAGCTGGTCTCCGTTGCGCGTGGCGTCGCCCTCGAAGGCGAGCACGCCGAGCTTGGCGTCGAAGCCGTTGGGCGGGACGTTGAAGCCCGACAACGTCACGGTCTGCGGGTTGGTGTTGTTGACGTAGTCCAGACCGTCGAAGAGCGTCAGGTTGCGGATGGGCGAGTCCGCGTGCCGGTAGAAGACCACCAGGGCCCAGCCGCTGAACGGGTCGGTGCTGTTGAGGTTGGCGATCGCCATGGAGTCGACGTCGCTCACCTCGTAGACGCCCGAACCATGGGCGGCCACGAGGCTGGTGACGTCGGCGGACGACTCGTAGATGTAGCGGCTGTTCCCCCAGTAGCTGTGGGAGACGTCCGCGGTCAAAGCCTGCGTGAAGACGCCAGGGCGGCTGAACTCCGCGGTGATGTCCGGCGTCCGCTGGGTGGTCGCCAGGTGCGAGGCCCAGTACAGGCGCGCGTACGTCACGATGGCGCCCGGGGGAATCACCAACGCGGCCCGGCTGCGCGCGCCCGTCGCCGTCACCGACGTGTTCGCCGACGCCACGCCCGACTGGATGTTCCAGTAGACGTCCACCGCGTCATCCGACGTGTTCGAGCCGCAGTTGCCCACCGTCCCCACCAACGGCCCCGGGACGTTCGACGCGCAGTCGTGGGCGAGCGTGTTGCCCACCATCAGGATGTCACCGCGTTGATCCACGGTGTGGCGCAGGATGGGCGCCGCCATGGCCTGGCTGGCGCCGCACGCGAGCAGGAGGGCGAGCGTCCCCCGGAGACGCGCGAGAGCGCGGCCCACGCGACGGATGGAGGTCGAGGTCATGGAGGGTCCAGGGCGAGGAGAAGGAGAGGCCCGACACGCGCGGTCCGACCCCATCTGGCGCCGCGCGGCAGAAGCCGAGGATTCGCCAAGAGGCATGGAATCCCAGCCAGATGTCTGTCGCAGGGGAGAAGGCTCGTCGGGGGAAGGTGCGCGCTCGGTCACGTGGCGTTGGAAAAGCAACGCGGGTGCCAGCGTGAAACAAAGAAATCATCACGCGGCTGTCTGGTTTTGAGGCCGAGACGCCCAGGGAGGCGCCGCGGGTTGTCCGAAGGCTGGATCCGGATTCTGGAATCCGGACGAGGCGCCGCCGCGCGCGTCGAGCAGGCTCGACGAGCGGTAGTCAGGAATTGCCGAGTTGCGACGCGGGTGACAGGGCAGTGCGTCGTCACGCGGAGCGGTGTCTCGCTCGTACGCGGAGACGGAGGTGGCCCTGGAGGGGCGGGCGGGTTCTTCGAGGCGGCGGATGCCGGGACGACGGTGACGCGGACGGGCTCACCGTCGCCCTGGCGGGGGGGCGTGCGCGGCTCAGCGCGGCGTCACGGAGATGGAGGAGACCTGGTCGTTCCAGGGACCGCTCGAGAGGGCGCCGAGCGCGCTCACGCTCTGCGACGTCGTGAGGCAGCGTCCGGTCAGGTTCGCGTGCTCGCACAGGGTGGCCTGATAGCGCCCCAGCACCGTCACGGAGCTGAGCATGTCGTTGAACCCGTTGCCGGTCAGGTCCATCACGTTCGAGGTGAGGTGGAGGACGTTGCCCTCGTAGTCGTCGTGCTCGTGGAGATACACGCCGTCCGACGCGGAGTAGCCCTGGACCGCGTAGATGTAGTCACCAGACGTCGTCTTGTAGCCGCGTCCGTAGTCCGAGTACGCCCAGTTGCTCAGGCCCCCGGGCGACTTCTTCACCACCACGGACCAGCGCTGGAACGGGAAGCGGCCGCTCAGCCGGGCGTGGAGCTGCGGAGCGCGATCTCCCGCGCCGCCGGTCAGGCTCGCCAGCTGCGCGTTCACGAAGCTCGCCAGATAGGCGGGGCCCACCGTGCTGGTCACCGTGCGCGTGCTGAAGGCCAGATGGGTGTAGTCCTCCATGGAGTCGGACTGGAGGAACGTGCCGTCGTAGTGCATCCAGGCGCCCCAACCACTCTTCAGGGCCATCACGTGCCAGTAGCGGCCCGGCGCGGTGTTGTGGATGAAGGTCTGGATGCCATGCCAGCGCGCCTCCGCGTCGCCGCCGATGGTGTAGGCGGTGTTGCGGAAGATGGTGCTGAGCTCCGTGGGCAGCTCGCTGGAGGCGGGCAGCAGGCGGAAGTTCAGCGCGAGGATGGCGTCGATCAACCCCGCGCCCGGGAAGTCCATCATCATCACTCCCGCGCGCTGGACGTTGCCGCCCACCAGGTGGTCGATGGCGTAGTCGTTCACCCCGCGCGTCTGGACGCCCAGGATGTTGATGCCACCGGCCACGTGCAGGGGATAGGCGAGCGCGGACGAGCCGCTGAGGAAGTTCACGAACAACGTGCCCGGCGCGCCCGTGTTCGTCCGGGCCAGGTGGTCCCTCACCTTGAACCACTTGTCGTCGATGTCGGCCAGCTGCGACACCGTCCAGTCGTCCTGCAGGGAGATGGCGCCCCAGGGGATGCCGTAGGCGCCGCCCGCGAAGTCATCGAGGATGACGATCTTCCCTCGCACCTCGCCCAGGGTGGGGACGTGCGAACCGCGCCACAGGTAGGGGCTGTACGCGGGCTGGTCGCGGTACGCCTCGAACGTCTGCGCGAACGTGCGCGTGACGTTCTCCTCGGTGTGCTCCTTCTTCACGCGCATGACCACGGTCTCCGTGGGGTTCGCGTTCAGGAACTGGATGGTGGTGCGCAGCACGTCGTCGAAGTTGACGTGCAGGTACACGACGCCGTGATGGATGGTGAAGGCGTTGTCGATGTGTCGACAGCGGATGTCCAGCGCGCGGATGCCCGCGTCCAGCTGGCTGCGCAGGTCCAGCGACTGCGTCTGCGTGAGGTCCCCGCCGTAGGACTGGTACGCCATGGTGTCGTGCGTGCCGGGGAGCGACAGGGCCGCGAGGCTCGTCCCTCCGGGCACCCAGCTCATCCAGGTGGGGTGACTCGTCTCGATGCCGCCGGAGTGGTTGTAGTAGCGCCCCCGGGCGGAGGCAGGCGCGGCGAGCGCGACGACCGCGAGCGCGAACAGCAAGGGGAGACTCCTCCGACGCGGCGTCGGAAGGGATGGGTGGGCCATGGACAGGGTCCTCGAGGTGGCGGGGATGAGACGTGGAACGCGAAGTGGAGATGAAACGAACGCGGATGGCGCACGGACCGCGGGGCCCGCCCTTCGGTCAGGGCTCGCGCCTCGCCGTCCGGAAGGAGGCTCGCGCGACTACCAGGTCGCGTAGACCTGCAGGAGCCAGCGCGGGTCCCCGACGCTCTCATGCGAGCAGTTGTATTGCGTCCACCAGATGAGCGGCGGGTCTCCCCGCGTCTCGCCCATGGCGATGCACTCCTCCAGGGTGTCGTAGTAGCCGTAGTGGATCCAGTTCGCGATGGCGGAGGTCTCCGGCGCGCCCGGAGAGGACTCACGGGCAGGGGCGGACCGGGGCGCGACGAAGACGGCGGACAGCGCGGCTCCAACGATGAGTCGTCGATACATGAGACTCCTCCTGTGGGTGGAGCCCCGAGCGTGAAACAGGCGCATGTGCGTGGTCAAGGAATCCAGAATTAATTTGAATTCCTCGAGCGCGTCCGAGGGCCGCTGTCGCCGTGAGCCTCAGCGCCGGGCCTTCTTCTGCCCCGCGTTGGTGGCGTCCGCCACGAGGCACATCACGGAGTACAGGTTCATCGTGTAGAGGCTGTTCTCCGGCTCCAGGTCGGCGGCCTTCTGGAACAGCGCGGTGGCGCGCTCGTAGTCGCGCTGGTGGTTCAGGAGGATCATCCCGAGCCGGTTGTAGAGCGGCGCGGGGGACGGCAGCGTGCCGATGCCTCGCTCCAGCAGCTCGACGGCCTCCGTCCAGCGGCCCGCGTTCTCCAGGCGGATGACGCGCTGGAGGACGTCCTCGTTCGGGTCCTCCGTGCGCGGCGGTGTGGCCAGGTGCACGGGCGCCACGGGAGGGACGGCCGCCACGGGGCGGCTGGGAATTGGCTCCACCGTCGCGCGCGTGGCCGCGGGGGCCGGCTCGGTCCTCTCCTCCTTCACGGGCGTGGGCCTGGCGGTGGGGCGGGGGACCTCGTAGAGGCGGGTGATGCCGCGCTCCTCCAGCGAGGCGAAGAGCGCGCGCAGCTCCACCTCCGCCAGTTGGGTGATGAGCGACAGGTCCGCCAGGGACGTGTGCCCATCGACGAGCGAGAGCACGTAGGCCTCGAAGGGGCTGAGCTTGAGGTTCGTCACGCTCAGCCCTCCGACGAGGAAGGGCCGCGCGTTGGCGCCGCCCGTGGAGGCCTGGAACGGCGCCACGCGCGTGTTCTCGGCCTGCGTCGGGACGGGCCTCACCCCCGACGTCCCGTGCCGGTCCGGCTGCGTGAGCAGGGCCCGCACCAGCGACACGTTGTCCCGGGGCGGCAGGTCCTCGACGTGACGCACAAGGAGCAGTTCGCACCTGGGGCACTGGAAGTCCTTCGGCTGGGTCGGGGCGCCGCAGTGGGGACAGGCGTCGTCCTCGGGGGGATGCTCGAAGGCGTCGGGGACCGCGTAGTAGTGCTTCCGGATGGCCGCCCGGATGGACCGGCGCACGGCGACGAAGGGCAACACCTGCGTCACGCCCACGGTGCGGGTGATCTCCTCCAGCGCGCGTTGACGCTGAGGCTCCGCGATGGCGACGTAGAGCGCGTCCTGGGCCAGTCGCAACGGCATGAAGTCGAAGCCCTCCGCCAGCCGCACGGGCACCTTCTCGAGCAGGCCGGGGTCCACCTTCGCCTGCGCCAGCTTCAGCGTGGAGACGAAGCGCGTCTGGAGCTCCTGGGCCAGCAGCCGCAGCACCGGCGTTTCGTCCACGCCCAGACGCACCAGGCACTCGCCGAGCTTCTGCCCCGTCTCCTGCTGGCGGGCGAGCGCGCGGGACAACTGCTCCTGCGTCAACACGCCCTCCAGCACCAGCCGCTCCCCGAGTCTCCGCGTCATGGGGCGATTCAAGGCGGGCTCCCGCACTCGCGTCCACCTCCACGAAGTGCGGTGATTCCTGGGAGCGATAAGTGCAAGCGGAGGTCGCTGTCCGCTCGCGTTCCTGGGTTGGGCGTCGTCCTGGCCGCGCCTGTATTTCCAGGGGCTTGGGCCCGTCGGGCCGGGGTAGTGCGGCGCGACCTGGAGCGGGTCGACGGTGGCGGCCTCGGGCGAGGCGCACGCGCTCCGCCGCGTCCTGTCGCTTGGGGGCGGCCGCACCTGGGAGGTCGGCGGGCCCGCTCTCGAGCGCGCCTCCGGGAATCGTCCCCGACGTGGCCGCGCGAGGCGTCCAGGGCCGTTGGTTCTCGGGTGAGGGGTTCCTCGTATTCCGCTCCGCCCTTCGGATTGGCTATCTCCCGAGGGTTTCACCCACCAGTCGCACCAGTCGGAGGAGAGATCGTCATGAAGAAGCTCTTCGTCGCGGCGTTGTTCGCATGGGGTGTCGTGGGGTGTGGCGCGGGCACTGTCGAGCAGGACCCCTCGCTGGAGTCGACCGAGCAGGAGATCTGCCCGGCCGAGTGCCCCGCGGGGTCGCAGTTCGTCCAGCTCGTCTGGGTCTGCACGGGGGAGACCTCGAGTTCCTGTCAGGCCGGCTACGAGCAGGAGTTCGCGCTCTGCTACGACCCCGGCTCCAGCAGCTACTTCACGGGCACGACGACCTGCCGCCGCAGGTGTGGCTGCCTCGCGTCCTGAGCCGCATCCCGGGGCTCCCGGCCACAATGGGACGCCCCCGCGCGCGGAACCGGGGGAGCGGGACGTGATTCCTCACGCGAATTGAAAACACGAAGGGGACCTCGCAGAGTCCCCAGCATGAGTGCAAGTCCTACCCTGGGGCGCGAGTCGACCCACGACGTGATCATCGCTGGCGCGGGTCCGGTTGGGTTGTTCCTGGCGTGCGAGCTGCGACTGGCGAAGCTCGACGTCCTCGTGCTCGAACAAGCGGTCGATCCGCGCTCCCCCTTGAAACAGCTTCCGTTCGGTCTGCGGGGCCTCTGGGTGCCGAGCATCGAGGCCTTCTATCGGCGCGGCTTGTTGGACGCGATCTCCGAGCATCCCCGCGAGGCTGGCGGTGCCCGCTTCAAGTATCGCCGCTCCATCGGGGATACGAGCGGGCCCGCGGGCCACTTCGCGAGCTTCCAGTTCGACTTCGCCAACATCGATTCGTCGCGCTGGCGCTACCGGATTCCCGGGCCCGCCGACACTCAGCTGGCCGGCGAGCTGGGGCACATCGAGCAGGTCCTCGTCGAGCGCGCGCTCGCGCTCGGCGTCGAGGTTCGTCGCGGCCAGGGCGTCAGCGGCTTCGAGCAGTCGGAGGAGGAGGTCGTCGTCCATGCCGGGGAACAGCGCTTCCTCGCGCGCTATCTCGTCGGCTGCGACGGCGCGCGCAGCGTCGTCCGGAAGCACGGAGGCTTCGCGTTCGTCGGCAGCGAGCCCGAGTTCACGGGCTACTCGGTCCACGTCGACCTCGCCGACCCGGCGATGCTCCCCCTGGGCGCGCACCTCACGGAGGCCGGCAGGTATCAACAGTGGCGGCCGGGCTACGTCACGGCGCTCGAGTTCGACGGCGGTGCGTTTCATCGCACGCAGCCGATCACACTCGACCAGGTGCAAGCGGTGCTCCGGCGCGTGTCGGGAAAGGACGTGAGGGTCACCGCGCTTCACGTGGCGACGACGTGGACCGACCGCGCGATGCAGGCGACCACCTACCGCCAGGGGCGCGTCCTGCTCGCGGGCGACGCCGCGCACATCCACTCGCCGCTCGGAGGGCAGGGGATGAACCTCGGCATCGGCGACGCGATGAACCTCGGCTGGAAGCTCGCGGCCACGATTCACGGCGACGCACCGAACCACCTGCTCGACAGCTATACGGCCGAACGGCACCCCGTTGGCGAGCGCATCCTGGATTGGACCCGGGCGCAGGTCGCGTTGATGCGGCCGAAGTCCAGCGCGCTCCAGGCCATCGTCCGCGACCTGCTGGAGACCCGCGACGGCGCGACCTATTTCGCCGAACGCCTCTGGGGACTCACACTTCGCTACGACTCCGGCGACGCGCATCCGCTCGTGGGTCGTAGCTGTCCGGACTTCGAGCTCGACGACGGCACGAGGCTCGGCGCGCTGCTGGAGAATGGCCAGGGGGTGCTGCTGGACTTCGACGAGCAGGTGCCTGTCCTCGATGGCCATTGGGGGACGCGCGTGCGGTACGTGGGGCGCGACGCGAAGGAGCGCCTCGGCGTCTCGGCGGTGCTCGTGCGCCCGGATGGATTCGTCGCGTGGGCGTGCGACACGACGGCGACGCCCCAGGAGGTCGAGCGCTCGGCGGCGAAGTGGTTCGGCGCCCCCCAGAGACGCGAGGCCATGGGGACGCGGTAGGTCGCTGGTGGACGGGCCCCTCCCCTGTCGCGATGGGTTCTAAGGGGTTCCCCTTATTTCGCCCCGGCCTGGGGATTGACTATCCCGAGTGGGTTGCACCCACCAGTCGCACCAGTCGGAGGAGAGATCGTCATGAAGAAGCTCTTCGTCGCGGCGTTGTTCGCATGGGGTGTCATGGGTTGTGGCGCGGGCACCCTGGAGGAGGAGGAGGCCCCGCTCGAGTCGACCGAGCAGGAGCTGTGCCCGGCGACGTGTCCCTCGGGGACGCAGTTCTCCCAGTACACCTGGGTCTGCGTCGGCGGCGCGACCACCGCCTGTCGGTCGGGCTACGAGCAGGAGTACGCGCTCTGCTACGACCCCGCGAACGGGGGCTACGTGATGGGCACGACGACGTGCCGTCGCCGGTGTGGCTGCCTCATCGAGGCCTGAGTCGGGCCGCGCTCCGGGACCGGGCGAACTGGCCGGTCTCGGGGAGCAGGCATGCGTCGTCGGGCCGGGTGGACATGGGCGCGGGGATGCTTACGCTGGGCCGTCCCGGTTGAGAGGTCCTCGCGTGAACCCCATCCTGCTTCGGCTCGTCTGTGGTCTGCTGTTCGCCGCCATCGTCCTGGGCGCCGTCGTCCACCCGCCCGCGAACTTCGCGCAGGGCCTGGGCATGTTGCTCCCGGCGACGATGCTGCTCGGCGTGGCCCTCAAGGGGCCTCGCCGCAACCTCATCCCGAAGAAGAAGGCCGCCCACGCCCCCGTGCGGGAGGCGCCTCCGAGCGTCTGAAGCTCCAGGGTGACCGCGCCCTCACGCCCCCGCGAGCGCCCGCAGCGCGCGTCGATCCAGCTTGCCGTTCGGTGTCCGTGGAAGCTCCGGGAGCACCCGCAGCTCGTCGATGATCATGTACCGGGGCAGCCGCTCCGCGCAGTGCTTCTTCACCTGGAGCAGGGTGGGGCCCTTGGGCGCGGTGCTCACCACGAACGCCACCAGCCGCGCCTCCAGTCCGGTCCCCGCGGCCACCACGCCCACCTCCCGCAGGTCCGGGTGCGCGAGCAGCGCGGCCTCGATCTCCCCAGGCTCGATGCGCCTCCCCCGGACCTTCATCATGTGGTCGCGACGCCCCAGGTACTCGAAGCTCCCGTCGGGCAACTGGCGGCAGAGGTCCCCCGTCGCGTATGGCGCGGCGCCCTGGGGCTCCTGGCCCCAGTAGCCGAGCATCACCGTGGGGCCCTCCACCATCAGCTCTCCCACGTCCGCGCGCTCGTCGGAGGTCGTGTCGGGCGCGTCCGTCCTCGCCAGCCAGACGCGGTCGCCGCAGCTCGCGCGGCCAATGGGGACGGGCTCCGTGCGCGCCGGGTCGAGCGTCGTCACCTCGTGCCACGTGCACACGTTGGTCTCGGTGGGACCGTACAGGTTGAAGAGGCGCGCTCCGGGCAGGTGCTCCCGCAGGGACCGCAGGTGGCGGATGGGGAAGGGCTCCCCCGCGAAGAGCACGGCCCGGAAGGGCAGTGGGGGCTGCTCCAGCAGCCCGCCCTCCGTCATCATCAGGATGAGCGCCGAGGGCACCGAGTACCACACGGTGAACCGCTCCGCGCGCACCAGCTCCACCAGCTGCCGCGGGGAGAAGGCCAGCGCCTCCGGGATGAGCGTGACGCTCGCGCCCCCGAGGAACGCCACGTAGAGGTCCAGCACCGACAGGTCGAAGAAGAAGGGCGCGTGGTTGCTGAAGCGGTCCTCGGGCGTCGTCTCCAGGAGCGCATGGCTCCACTCGATGAACGCCAGCGCGTTGCGGTGGCTGATGCAGACACCCTTCGGCGTCCCCGTGGAGCCGGACGTGTAGAGGATGTAGGCGAGCGCATCCTCCTCCAACGCTGGACGGGGGAGCGGGGCAGGGGAGAAGCCGGCCAGGCCCGACCAGGTGAGCCACGGCCCCGTGTCCTCGTCCACGATGAGGAAGCGCAGCTGCTCCAGGCCGCCACCGCGCAGCTCGGCCGCGCGCGCGGCGGTCGTCACCAGCACGTCGATGCGGCAGTCCTCGAGCATGGCCCGCGTCCGCCTCGCCGGGTTGAGCGGATCCAACGGGACATACGCCGCGCCCAGCCGGAGGACGCCCTGCATCGCGGCCACGGCCCGCGTGGACTTCTCCGTCCACAGCCCCACGCGATCTCCCCGCTGCACCCCCAGGCCGAGCAGGGCCCGCGCCACCTGGTTGGCGAGCGCGTCGAGCTGCCCATACGTGAGGACCCCGTCCGGGCCCCGGAGGGCGGGCGCGTGGGGGGCCCGCGCGGCGCTACGGATGACGATGTCGTCGAGCATCAGAGTCCCAGGTGGTTGGCGATGATGTCGCGTTGGATCTCCGACGTGCCGGAGAACAGGGTGCTGGGGATGGCGTCGCGCAGGACGCGCTCGATGCCCGTCTCCGTCACGTAGCCCATGCCGCCGTGGATCTGGATGGCGTCCAGGCCGCACTGGACCGCCGCCTCGCTGATGGCCAGCTTGGCGAGCGACACCTCCAGCTCCGCCTCCTGTCCCCGGTCCATCAGCCAGCAGGCCCGGTAGAGCAGCAGCCGCGCGGAGTCCAGCCGCTGCTTCATGTCCGCCAGCCGGTGGGAGACGGCCTGGTTCTTCCCGATGGCGCGCTTGAACTGCTTGCGCTGCCGCGCGAAGTCCACCGTCCGCTCGAGCACGCGCTCCATCACCCCCACGTACGCGCCGAACAGGCACGCCCGCTCCCACTGCATCGAGCGCTTGAAGAGCGGCGCGCCCTGGCCCTCGGCGCCCAGCCTCGAGGAGGCCGGGACCCGGCAGCCCTCCAGGTAGAGGGGGGCGATGGGCGAGGTGGTCAGGCCCATCTTCTCGAAGCGGCGCCCCACGCGCAGCCCCGGCGTGCCCTTCTCCACCAGGAACGCGCTCAGCCCCATGTAGCCGTGCGAGGCGTCCGTGACGGCGTAGACCACGAACACGTCCGCGTCCGGCCCGTTGGTGACGTAGCTCTTGGTCCCGTCGAGCACGTAGCCGTCGCCCTCGCGCGCGGCCCGCGTCTTGAGCGCGAAGACATCCGAACCCGCCTCGGCCTCGGTGATGGCGTTGGCCCCCACCCACTCCCCCGAGCACAGCCGGGGCAGGTAGCGGTCCTTCTGGCCGTCACTCCCGCCCTCCAGCAGCGGCATCACGCACGCGAAGAGGTGGGCCCCCACGGAGAAGACGAGCCCCGTGTCCTCGCACCCGCGCCCCAGCGCCTCCATGAGCCGCGCCGTCGTCAGCGCGTCCATGCCCAGGCCCCCGTACCGCTCGGGCACCGACAGCCCGAGGAAACCGAACTCGCCACAGCGCCGCCACAGCGCGCGCGGCAGTCCGTCCCCCGCCTCCACCGCGCCAGCGAGCTGGGCCCGCGCGTACGCCCGCGCTCGCTCGTACAAAGTCGTCTGTTCGCTCGTCCAGCCAAAGTCCATGGGCGCCTCGAATTGCCTTGCAGGGCACTATCGTTGTGAAGCGGTGAACAGGTCTGCGGGTTTCCGTTTCTCCCCTTGTGTCGAGATTGGCGTGTCTGGTTGATTGTATTTGCTTGGCCAGAGGTGCGGGGGTGAATCGAGAGTCTAATGCGAGGTGGTCTGAAGCCATAGCCGTCGTAGGTCTTGGGATTCGCCTTCCAGGCGCCGAGTGTCCACGTTCACTGTGGCGGCTCCTTTGTGATGGTATTGATGTGACGGATGAAATCCCGGCGTCTCGCTGGGATATGGGATTGCTCCATGACTCGGCGCCGGAGCGGCCGGGGCGCATCCGTCATCGTCGGGCGGGATTGCTGTCGGATGTGACATCGGTGGATGCGCGGGCATTCCGTCTGTCGAAGCGGGAGCTGCGTCAGATGGACCCCCAGCATCGGGTGCTGTTCGAGTGTGCGTGGCGGGCCCTGGAGGACGCGGGTATTCCCTTCGACTCGGTGCGCGGGAGTCGCACGGGGGTCTTCGTGGGGACCAGCTTCAATGACTTCCAGCGGCTGCTCGCCCGGGACTGGGAGCGGCTGGACGGGTATGCGCTGCTCGGCACGACACCGTCGTTTGCGGCCAACCGCATCTCCCACGCGTTCGACCTCCGGGGCCCCAGCACGTGCTCCAGCGTGGGGTGCGCCTCCTCGACGACGGCGATCCACGAGGCGTGCCGGAGCCTGCTGCTGGGCGAGGTGGACCTGGCGCTCGCGGGGGGCGTCGAGCTGATGCTCTCGCCGGACGCCAGCATCATGCTGTCCCAGGCCGGGGTGCTCTCCGCGGCGGGGCGGTGCAGGACGCTCGACGCGGAGGCGGACGGCTACGTCCGGGGCGAGGGCGCGGGGATGGTGGTCCTCAAGCGCCTGTCCCAGGTGGACGCGACGGACCGCGTCTACGCGGTGATTCGCGGCGGCGCCGTCAACCACAACGGGCGCAACGAGTGGGTCATGGCCCCGAGCGTCGAGGCCCAGGCGGACGTCTTCCGGCAGGCGTGCGAGCGCGCCGGGGTGGCTCCGGACTCGCTCGACTACGTGGAGCTCCATGGCTCCGCGTTCCTCAAGGGGGACGCGGCCGAGGCGCTCGCCATTGGCCAGACGCGCGGGGCCTCGCGCGAACGGGTGTGCCGGCTGGGCGCCATCAGCAACAACCTGGGCTACCTGGGCGCCGCCGCGGGCATCGCGCAGCTCGTCAAGGTGTGCCTGGCGCTGTTCCATCGCGCCTTGCCGCCGACCCTCCACGTGACGACGCCGAGTCCACACATCGCGTTCGGTGAGCTGGGGCTCCAGGTCCAGACGCGCCTCGAGCCCTGGCCCCAACCGGCGGAGGGCCAGCCGGGGCGGGCCGGCGTCGTGTCCACCTCCCTGGGCGGCTCCAATGCCTTCCTCGTCCTGGAAGCCCTCCCGGCGCGGAGGCGCGCCGAGACGTCCCGGGAGGCTGGCCACCTGCTGGTGTTCTCCGCGCTGTGTCCGGACGCCCTCCGCCAACGGGCGCAACAGCTGCGTGACTTCCTGGCGTCGACCTCGGAGGCGGAGGCGCCGCTCGATGATGTGTGTTTCACGGCGGCGTTCAAGAGACAACATCACGGCTGCAGAGGCGCGGTGGTGGCGGCGAGTCGAGAGGGATTGGTGGAGGGATTGGGCGCGTGTCTGCAATCAGACATGAAGACGCCCTGGGTCGAACGCGAAGGACTGACGTCCTGGGTGTCTATCGCTCGTGAATATCTTGCGGGTAGCATGGTTTCACGGGATGCGTTTCCAGCAGGTGGTGGGGGCTGCGTGAGTCTTCCTGTCTATCCATTCCAGCGACAGCGTCTGTGGCCGGAATGGCTGTCGCCCGGTGAGGTGTCTCGCGCGCCGCTGGGGGGCCGCCAGGAGGCGCCCGTGCCACGTCCGGTGGGGCCGGAGCCGGCGAGCGACTTCAGGACGGGTTCGACGGCCGTGCGCGAGGCCCGGCTGCTCACGTTGCTGCGTGCCCTGGTGGCGGAGGTGCTGGAAGTGGAGCCCTCGGTGGTGGAGACGCGGGAGCGGACGTTGTTCGAGCTGGGCATGTCGTCGGTCGGGCTGGTGGCGCTCCGGGGACGCGTCAGCCGCGAGCTGGGGCTGTCGCTCCCGACGACGCTGTTCTTCGAGTACCCCCGACTGGAGCCGCTGGCGACGCGGCTGCGGCTGCTCCTCGACGCGCGCGCGGGAGCGCCCGTCGACACGGGAGGCGAAGCGGCGGCGGGCCCCGGGGACGCGGAGCTGGTGGCCCGCATCTCCTCGATGACGGAGGAGCAGCTGCGCGAGCGCATCGCGCGGAAGCTGGAGGAGCTTGGCGCGGAGGTCGACCGATGAGCGGCAAGGGCGCCGTGGCCTCGGAGTTGTCCGCGCTCCAGCAGGCCCTACTCACCATCGAGCGGCTCCAGCAGAAGCTCGCCGCCGCCTCGTCCGCCGAGGACGACGCCGTGGCCATCATCGGCATGGGCTGCCGCTTCCCGGGCGGCGCGTCCAGCCCCGAGCGGTTCCGGTCCCTGCTGTGGAGCGGGCGCGAGGCCGTGACGGAGGTGCCCGCGGAGCGCCGCGCCCTGCAGGGCATCCACGACCCGGACCCGTCCACCGCCGGCAAGACGACGATGCGCCGCGCGGGGTTCGTGGAGGGCGTCGACCGCTTCGACGCGGAGTTCTTCCGCGTCTCCCGCCGCGAGGCGGAGGGGATGGACCCCCAGCAGCGCTTCTTCCTCGAGGTGAGCTGGGAGGCCCTGGAGGACGCGGGGCTGTCGCCCCAGCGACTGGAGGGTTCGCGGACCGGCGTCTTCGCGGGCGTCCACGCCCGGGACTACGCGCTGGTGTCCGAAGGGGGATTGGAGCGGGTGGGGCCCCACTACTCGACGGGCGTGGACGCCAGCTATGTGGCGGGGCGGCTCTCGTACCTGCTGGGGTTGCAGGGCCCGAGCCTCGCGGTGGACACCGCCTGCTCGTCGTCCCTGGTCGCGGTGCACCTGGCCTGTCAGAGCCTGCGCTCGGGGGAGTCCTCGGTCGCCATCGCAGGTGGGGTGAAGCTCCTGCTGGCGCCGCACCTGAGCGTGTTTCTCTCCAAGGCGGGGGCGCTCTCGCCGACCCAGCGTTGTCGCGCCTTCGACCGGGACGCGGACGGCATGGTGCAGGGCGAGGGGTGTGGCGTGGTCATCCTGAAGCGCCGGCGCGATGCGCTCCGGGACGGGGACAGGATCCTCGCCACGCTGCTGGCCACGTCGATGAACCACGACGGAGCCAGCGGTGGCCTCACGGTGCCGAACGTCCGGGCGCAGGAGTCGCTGTACCGGCTCGCGCTCCAGCGCGCGGGCATCGACCCCGCGCAGGTCGACTACCTGGAAGCGCACGGCACGGGGACGCGGTTGGGAGATCCCATCGAGCTGCAAGGCATCTCCCGCGTCTATGGCGTCCAGCGGCCCCGGAAGCAGCCCCTGTGGGTCGGCTCCGTCAAGCCGAACATCGGCCACGCGGAGGCCGCCGCTGGCATCGCGGGGTTGATCAAGGCCGTGCAGGTCCTGCGGACGGGGGAGGTCCCGCCGTCCCTCCATTTCGAGCACCCGACCCCGGAGTTCGCCTGGGACGGCTCCGGCCTCGCGGTCGCCCGCGAGCGCACGGTGCTGCCGGTTCGCGACCGTCCGCTGCGCGTCGCCGTGAGCTCGTTCGGGATGAGTGGAGTGAATGCCCATGCGCTCGTCGAGGCCCACCCCGACGCCCCGCCGGCCAGACGCGAGGAGGGGCCGTACCTGCTTCCCCTGTCGGCGCGCCGGGAGCCGGCGCTGTGGGAGCTGGCGCGGGAGTGGCTCCGACTGTTGACCGAGGACCCGTCCGTGTCGCTCCGCGACGCCTGCTTCACGGCGGGGGCGGGGCGCGCGCATCACGACCAGCGGCTGGCGTTCGTGGCCCGGACCCGGGAGGAGCTGTGCGAGCTGCTGCGCGCCGCCGCGGACGGGCGGGGCGGCTTCCGGGGGCAGGTCTCCGGCGCGGCGGGGCGCGTCGTCCTGGCGCTGGGCGAGGTCCCCGCCGACGTGGACTCCCACGTGCGCGCGCTCCTCGAGCACGAGCCTCGCTTCGCCCAGCAGCTCTCCGCGCTGGATGACCGGCTCCGGCGGATGACCGGCGGCTCCGTGGTGGAGCGGCTGGGCCGCGCCGACGGCCCGACGCGGAGCGCGGACGACGCGGACTGGCGGACCACGCTCGGGCTCCTGTGGCAGCTCGCCGTGGTCGAGCTGTGGCGGGCCCAGGGGGTCGATGTGTCCGCCGTCGCGGGACAGGGACTCGGGGCCTGGACGGCCGCCATCGTCGCCGGGTGCGTGACGCTGGAGGAAGTCCTCGGGCGTGCCCTCGGGCTCGACGGCGCGGAGCCGCTCCTCGAACGTCCCGCGAGGCTCCCGCTCCTGTCGGTCGACGGGGCCCCGTGGCACGAGGCGGGCGCGGTGCTGTCACAGGAGGAGCTCGGGCTGGGGTGGCGCGCTCGGCTGACGGAGGTTCCGGAGTCCTGGGCGGCACAGCTCGTGGGACGCGGCGGGGTCATCTTGTCGCTGGGAGACGTGCGAGGCCTGGGCGCGGGGCTCGGCGCGGCGAGGATCGAGGCCGCGCCCTCCCCGGGACAGGACGTCCGCCAGGAGCTGCTGGTCTCCGCCGCGCGGCTCTACTGCGCGGGCGTCACGCCGCGTTTCGAGCTGCTGCTGCCTCCGGGACGGAAGGTCCGCGCGCCGACCTATCCCTGGCAGCGCGAGCGCTATTGGTGGGACGGGCGCCGCGAGGCTCCGACCGAGCCAGTCCCTCCGCCTCGCGTGGACGCCCCGGCGGCCGCGCCTGGGACGCTGCGTTGGGACGTCACCTGGAGTCCAGTCGAAGGGCGGACGGCTCCGGCCCGCCTCGAGGGCGCCTGGCTCGTGGTGGCCGAGACGGACGCGTGCGCGCGGGCGTTGGTCGAGCGGATGGAGCAGTCCGGGGGGCTCGTCGGCGTGGCCACCTCGGGGTCCGTTTTCGAACGGGTGTCCTCGCGGGACTACCGCGTGGACTTCGGTCGCGCGGAGTCCTTCGCGCGGCTCTTGGAAGACTGGAGCGCGAAGACGGAGTCCACCCGGGGCATCGTGTTCCTGGTGCGTGCCCCGGAGGCGGGCGGAGAGGGGGCCCTCCCTCATCCATCCGCCGACGCCCGGTCGGCGACGCGGGCGCGACCGCTCGGCGCCTCCGCTCCTGGGGCGCTGGAGGGGCTCGACTCGCCCGGGGGCGAGCTGCGGCACGCCGCCGTGGGGCTGGCGTGTCTCGTCCAGGCGCTGGCCCGCGCGACGCTCGCCCTCCCTCCACGATTGCACCTCGTCACGGAGCGGGCGCAACGCGTGGACGCGCGCGAGTCTCCGGACTCCCTCGTGGGAGCCGCCCTCTGGGGACTGGGCCGGGTCATCGCCTATGAGCACCCCGAGTTGTCGTGCCGCCGTGTCGACGTCGAGTCCCTGTCCGCGCGGGCCTCGCTCGAGGCGCTGGTCGCGGAGCTGGGGCCGAGGAGCGTCACGGAGGTGGACGAGGACGAGGTCGCGCTGCGGGGTGGGGAGCGGCTGGCGCCGAGGCTCCTCGAGGTGCCACGCGACGCGCACACCGAGCCGTTCCGTCCCCGCGCGGACCGCACGTACCTCATCACCGGAGGCTCGGGAGGTCTCGGGCTGCGCTTGTGCGCCTGGCTCGTCGAACGGGGCGCGCGCCAGCTCGCCATCTGCGGAAGGGCGGGGGAGACACCGGTGGTGCGGCTCGCCCTGGCTCCGCTGCGAGCCACGGGCGCGAGGGTCGACGTCTTCCAGGTCGACGTGAGCGAGCGCTCGGCGGTCGCGGGGATGTTGGAGTCCCTCCGGCGCGCGCGGCCCCCGCTGGGGGGCGTGTTCCATTGCGCCGGCGTGCTGGCGGATGGCGCGTTGCTGCAACTGACGCCGGAGCGCTTCGACGCCGTCATGGGGCCCAAGGTGGGCGGGGCCTGGAACCTCCACGTGCTCGCGACGGACCCGACCGTGGAGCACTTCGTCCTCTTCTCGTCGACGGCGTCGCTGCTCGGCGCGCCGGGACAGGCGAACTACGCCGCGGCGAATGCCTTCCTGGATGGGCTGGCCCGTCTGCGCCGCGCGCGGGGGCTCCCCGCGGTGAGCCTCCAGTGGGGGAGCTGGGCCGACGTGGGCATGGCCGCGGCGGACGCGCGCCGGGGAGCGCGGCTCGCGGAGCAGGGGATGCTCCCCATGCCCCCCGAGGAAGCCCTGGCCGCGATGGCCGAGGCGCTGGGACAGGGCCCGGACGTCCAGGGCATGGCGCGCCTCGACCTCGCGCGCTGGCGCGCCTGTCATCCCTCGGTGGCGGCGGCCTCGGTGTTCCGGGGAAGGTCCGAGCCTGCCCGACAGGCGCCGGCTCCTGTCATGGCGGAGCGGAGCGCGCCTCGAAAGCTCCGGGAGGTGTTGCTGTCGCTGGAGGGACCGGCACGTGGCCAGGCGCTGGAGGTCCGGCTCAAGGAGATGGTCGGCGAGGTCAGTCGGCTGTCGCCCGAGCGGCTCTCCAGCACGGACTCGTTCGACGCGCTGGGCTTCGACTCCATCATGGCCCTGGAGCTGCGGGACCTGGTGCAGGGGGAACTCGACGTGGGCCTGCCGCTCAACCGCTTCGTGGATGCCCGCTCCATCGGGCAGGTGGTGCAGGAGCTGTTGGAGAAGCTCGCGTTGACCCAGGTCCTGGGGACGACCGCGTCGGACGCCGCCGACACGAAGCGGGTCCTCCTATGAACCTGGAACAGCTCCTCCGCGCCCTCGCGGAGCACGGCATCCGGCTCTCCGTCGATGGCGACCACCTCGCGGTCGACGCGCCCCGAGGCGAGCTTCCCGACGCCCTGCGCGAGCAACTCGTCGCGAACAAGGCCGCGCTGCGGGCCCTGTTGTCCGAGCAGCAGGGCGCCTCGGACGTCCATGCCACGGTCCTGATCCCCCGGCCGGAGGAGCGGCACGAGCCGTTCCCGATGACCGAGCTCCAGCAGGCCTACAGCGTGGGGCGCCAGGCGGACCTGGCGTTGAACGCGTCGATGCACGCGTACAACGAGCTCGACTGCCAGGGGCTCGACCTGGAGCGCTTCGAAGAGGCCTGGAACCAGGTCGTGGCCCGCCACGAGATGTTGCGCGCGGTGGAGGCCCCTGGCTTCCAGCAGCGCATCCTGCCGTCCGTCCCGCGCTACGCGCTGCCGGTGGAGGACCTGCGAGGGCGCGAGCGCCGCGAGGTCGAGGCGCGCCTGCTGGCCATCCGCGAGCGGCTCTCCCAGCAGGTCCTGTCCCTGGACCGGTGGCCGCTGTTCGAGCTGCGCGCCTGCCTGCTGGACGGCGACCGGACCCGGCTCTTCATGAGCATCGACGGGACGTTCGTCGACGGCTACAGCTTCCAGATCCTCTACCGGGAGCTGGTCCACTTCTACCGCCACCCGGAGGGCGCCTCGCTCCCGGTGCTCACGCTGTCCTACCGGGACTATTCCCTGGCCCTGCGCGAGGCACGGGGCCCCCGACACGCGCGCTCCCTCGAGTACTGGCGCGCACGGCTGCCGCACCTGCCGCCCGCGCCGGACCTGCCGCTGGAGAAGGACCCGCGGACCCTGCTTCGCCCGCGCTTCCGTCGCTGGTTCTCCCGGGTGGACGCGGCGGTGTGGCAGCGGCTCAAGCGGCGGGCGCGAGCGCATCGGCTGACGGAGCCGGAGCTGTTGCTGGCCGCCTACGCGGAGGTCATCGCCCGCTGGAGTCGGAGCCCCCGCTTCACCCTCAACGTCCCCCACTTCAACCGGCTGCCCATCCATCCCCAGGTCAACGACATCATCGGGACCTTCGCCAGCTTCACGCTGGTCGAGGTGGACCACCGGCCGGAGCGGACGTTCGCGGAGCGCGCCCAGGCCATCCGCGAGCAGCTCCTGCTGGCGCTCGAGCACCGCGAGGTGAGCGGGGTCGAGCTCCTGCGCGAGCTGTTCCGTGTCCAGGGCCGCATCTCCGGCGCCATCATGCCCGTGGTGATGACGAGCTTCGCGTCCCACTCGCGGAGCGGAGAATCGCACTGGGTCGACTTCCTGGCGGAGTCGTTCGGGGAGCTCGTCGAGGCGCTGACGCAGACGCCGCAGGTGTGGATCGATCTCCAGATCGTCTACCAGCACGGGGGCGTCTTCCTGAACTGGGACGTGGCGGAGGAGCTGTTCCCACCCGGCATGGTGGAGGACATGTTCGACGCCTTCCGCGCGCTGCTCCAGGTGCTCGCGGACGACGAGGGCGCGTGGTCCCGGACGGGCCTCGACCTGCTGCCGGCGCGCCAACGCGACGTGCTCGCGCGGGTGAACGACACCGCGAGGCCGTTGAGCGGGGAGTTGCTCCACACCGGCTTCTACCGGAACGCGGCCCGGGCTCCGGACGCCATCGCGGTGGCCATGGCGTCCGGGACGCTGAGCTATGGCGAGCTGGCCCGCCGCGCGAACCGGCTGGGGCGGGCGCTGCGCGCGCGCGGGGCGGCGCCTGGGCGCGTGGTCGCGGTGGTGATGGAGAAGGGCTGGGAGCAGATCGTCGCCGTGCTGGGCGTGCTGAGCGCCGGCGCCGCGTATCTGCCCATCGATGCCGCGCATCCCCTGGAGCGCCGGGCCTTCATGATGGAGAACGGCGGCGCCACCCTCGTGGTGACGCAGCCCCGCTTCGCCGAGGAGCCCTGGTCCGACTCCCTCGAGGTGTTCGTGCTCGGCGCGGAGGCGTTCTCCGCCTACGAGGACACCGCGCTGCCACCGAGTCAGCGGCCGGAGGACCTGGCCCACATCCTCTACACGTCGGGGTCCACGGGGCAGCCCAACGGGGCGATGCTCACGCACGCCGGGATGGTCAACGCCATCGAGTGGACCAACCGGACGTTCGGCGTCGGGCCGGATGATCGGGTCATCGCGCTGAGCGCCCTGCACCACGACTTCTCCGTCTACGACATCTTCGGGACGCTGGCGGCGGGCGCCACCCTCGTGCTGCCGGAGGCCTCGCGCCGGAGGGACCCCTCGCACTGGGCCGACCTGATGTCGCGCCATGGCGTCACCGTCTGGAGCACCGTCCCGGCGATGATGGAGATGCTGCTGACGTTCCTCGAGGGAAGCAACGTCTGGCGCCCATCCCCCCTGCGGCTCGCGATGCTCGGCGGGGATTGGATCCCCGTCACGCTGCCCGCGCGGCTGCGAGCCCGGTTCGGGGGCGTGAAGGTGGTGAGCGTCGGAGGTCCCACGGAGACCTCCCTGTGGAACATCACCCACGTGGTGGAGGAGGCGGACGAGCGGCGTCGCAGCATCCCGTACGGACAGCCCATCGCGAACACCCGCTACTACGTGCTCGACGAGCGGCTCGAGGAGCGGCCCGTGTGGGTCCCCGGCGAGCTGTGCTGTGCCGGCATCGGCGTGGCCCGGGGTTATGTCGGCGCGGGCGCCGGGTCGCACAAGTTCACGACCCATCCCCGGACCGGCGAGCGCATCTACCGGACGGGAGACCTGGGGCGCTACCTGCCGGATGGCACCCTCGAGTTCCTGGGGCGCGTCGACTTCCAGCTCTCCATCCGGGGGCAGCGCATCGAGCCCGGGGAGATTGAAGCCGCCCTCGTCCAGGCGCCGGGCATTCGCGCGGCCGTGGTGGGCGCGGTGGGCGAGCACCACGAGAAGCGCCTGGTGGCCTACGTCGTCCTCGCCGAAGGCACCGGGGTGCTCGATACGGCTCGGGTCCGCGGCTTCCTCGCGCGCGTGCTGCCAGAGCACATGGTGCCGGCGACGTACGTCGTCCTGGAGTCCCTGCCGCTGACCGCCAACGCCAAGGTGGACCGGCGCGCGCTGCCGCACCCGGATGCCGTCGCCGAGCCGAAGCCCTCCCAGTCGCCGACGCGGGAGCGCGACGGCGTTCATGGTGGGGCCGTCCGCTCGCTCCAGGAGTCGCTGTCACGGGTGGTCGGAGCGGTGCTCGGTGTCGAGGACGTGCACCCTGACCGGAACTTCTTCGAACTGGGCGCGAACTCCGTCCACCTCATCCAGCTGCACGTCAAAATCAAGGAGGCGCTCGCGGTCTCCATCCCGGTCGTCGAGCTGTTCGGCAACCCGACGGTCCGCGCCCTCGCCACGTACCTGAGTGTCTCCGGCGCGCCTGAAGCGCGGACGCCGATTGCACCGGAGCCCGTCGATGGGCCCGTGGCGCCAGGCGATTCGCGCGACATCGCCATCATCGGGATGAGCGGTCGCTTCCCGGGGGCGGACACGCTCGACCGGTTCTGGAGCAACCTGCTGAACGGGGTCGAGTCCATCGACACCTTCACCGACCTGGAGCTGTCGGAGGCGGGCGTCTCCGCGACCGCCTTCCGCGACCCCCGCTACGTGCGCGCGTCGGCGGTGCTGGAGGGACATGACACGTTCGATGCGGACTTCTTCTCCCTCACGCCTCGGGAGGCCCGGGCGTTGGACCCCCAGCAGCGCGTGTTCCTGGAGTGTGCCTGGGAGGCCCTCGAGGACGCGGGCCATGTGCCCGGTCGGGGAGACGCGGTCGTCGGCGTCTACGCCGGCAAGAGCGTCAGCCACTATCGCTACCCGTATCCGGACCTGACGCGCCCGCTCCAGTTCTTCCAGGACCTGATGGCGCAGGACAAGGACTTCCTGGCGACGCAGACGTCCTACAAGCTCGACCTGCGCGGGCCGAGCGTGAACCTCCAGACGGCCTGCTCGACCTCGCTCGTCGCCGTTGCGGCGGCCTGTGACGCGTTGCTGGATGGACGCTGCGACCTGGCGCTCGCTGGAGGCGTCGCCATCAAGGTCCCGCACCGGGTCGGCTACCTCTTCGAGGAAGGGAGCATCTTCGCGAGTGACGGACACTGTCGGCCGTTCGATGCGCGGGCGAGCGGCACCATCCCCGGCAGCGGGGCGGGCGTCGTGGTGCTCAAACGGTTGACGCGCGCGCTCGCCGACGGAGACAGGGTCCTCGCCGTCATCAAGGGCAGCGCCATCAACAACGACGGGCACCGGAAGGTCGGCTTCATGGCGCCCGGAGTGGAGGGGCAATGCGACGTGGTGCGCCGGGCGCACGAGCGGGCGGGCGTGGACCCCGGGACGCTCTCGTACATCGAGGCCCATGGGACGGGGACCGCCATGGGAGACCCCATCGAGGTCGCCGCGCTGACCCGCGCGTTCGGGGGGCGCGCGGGCGCCCGGACGGTGGGCCTGGGGTCGGTGAAGAGCAACATCGGCCACCTGGACAGCGCGGCGGGCATCGCGGGGCTCATCAAGGTGGTCCTGGCGCTCCGGCATCGCACGCTGCCGCCCTCGCTCCACTTCGAGCAGCCCAACCCGCGCATCGACTTCGCCTCGGGGCCCTTCTTTGTCGTCGACAAGGTCCTTCCGTGGGTGTCCGAGCGGGGCCCCTTGCGCGCGGGGGTCAGCTCCTTCGGCATCGGCGGCACCAATGCCCACGTCGTCCTGGAGGCGGCTCCGCCGTCCTCTCCGCCAGCCGCCCCCATTCCGGTGCCGGACCGCGCGTGGCATGTCCTGACGGTGTCCGCGAAGAGCCCGGACGCGCGGGCCCGGCTCGCCGAGCGGTACCAGGCGACGCTGTCCACCGCGGACCGTGACCTCGCGGACGTGTGCTTCTCCGCCAACACCGGGAGGGCGGCCTTCGACCACCGGATGGCGCTGGTGGCGGACCGCCGCGAGGTGATGGCGGAGCTGTTGGGCGCCGCCGCGCGTGGGGAGTCGAGGCCCGGCGTGGTGGCCGGGGCGAGCGATCCGAAGCGCCCCCCGCGCATCGCGTTCCTCTTCTCGGGGCAGGGCTCGCAGTACGTCGGGGTGGCCAGGGACTTGTATCTGTCGCACCCCGGGTTCCGTCGTCGCCTCGACTCCTTCGACGGGGTGCTGCGGAAGGAGTGGGGCCGTTCGCTCCAGGAGGTGCTGTATCCGGAGTCGGGGCATGTCTCGCCCATCGACCGGTTCGACTTCGCGCAGCCGGTGCTCTTCGCCCTCGAATACGCCCTGGCCGAGCTGTGGATGTCCTGGGGCGTGCGGCCCGAGGTGCTCCTGGGGCACAGCACGGGCGAGCTGGCGGCGGCCAGCATCGCGGGCGTGTTCAGCCCCGAGGACGGCCTGAAGCTGGCCATCCATCGGGGGAGGTTGATGCACCGGCTGGAGGAGGGCGCCAACCTCGCCGTGTCCGCCAGCGAGGAGGCGGTGCGCGCGTTGCTGGAGTCCACGGGCTCCGGGTGCTCCATCGCCGCGCTGAATGGGCCGGACAACGTCGTGGTGTCGGGCCGACCGGACGAGGTGTCGAGGCTCGCCGGGGAGCTGGAGGCGAGGGGCTTCAAGACCCGGCGCCTCAACATCCCGCGCGCGGCCCACTCGGTGATGGTCGAGTCCATCCTCCCGGAGTTCCGCGCCGTCGCCTCGACGCTCACGTACTCACGGCCGACGCTGCCCGTCGTGTCGGGGATGACGGGGGAGCCCGTGGACGAGGCCCTGGCCACCCCCGACTACTGGTGCGCGCAGCTGCGCGAGACGGTCCGGTTCTCGCGTGGCGTGGAGCGGCTGTATCGGGACGGGCTGCGCGCCTTCGTCGAGGTCGGCCCGAAGGCGACCTTGTTGGGCATGGCGGCGCGGTGTTTGCCCGAAGGGGAGTGCGCGTGGCTCCAGAGCCTGCGTCCGGACGAGGGTGGCTGGCGGCAGCTGCTGGAGAGCCTGGCCACGCTGTACGTCCAGGGGGCGCCCGTGGACTGGGCCGCCTTCGACGCGGGGTTCCGTCGTCGCAGGGTCGCGCTCCCCACCTATCCCTTCGAGCGTCGGCGCTACTGGGAAGAAGGTGCGGGCCTGCAACGGCTGTCCGGGGAGGCCCGCTCGCCGGAGGAACATCCGTTGCTCGGTGGCCCGCTCTCCCTGGCGATGCTGGGCGCGGGCACCCGGGTCTTCGAATCGACGCTCAGCCCCGCGTCACGCGAGTTGCTGGCGCAGCATCGCGTCTTCGGAACAGCGACGCTGCCCGCGACCGCCTTCGTCGAGATGGCGCTCGCCGCGGGCGGGCGGTTGCTCGACACGCGGCGCCTGGACCTGACGAACCTCTCGCTCCATGCGGCGATGACGTTCCCCGAAGAGGCGGGACGCCGGGTCCAGTGCCTGGTGAGTCGGGAGCCGGACGGCTCCGCGGCGGTGCGCATCTTCAGCCGCGCCGTCGCGGACGCGACCGGCGATTGGGTCCTCCACGCGACCGGCAGTGTCGTCGCCAGAGGTCACGAGGTAGCGCCGCTCGGCGCGAGCCTCGAGGTGGTGCTCGCGGACCTTCACGCGGCCTCGCCCGTGCCCGACCCCTACCTTCGCGCCCGGGAGTCCGGCGTCGACTTCGGTCCGGAGTTCCGGGGGCTCGCGGAGCTGCGCCAGCTCGGGACGCAGGTGCTGGCGCGCGTCGTGAAACCCGGAGCGCTCGCGGATGAGGGCGCCTACCTCGCCCATCCCGCGTTGCTGGATGCCTGCCTCCAGGTCGTGGGAGGCGCCTATCCGGAGCTGGATGGGGCGGAGCTCTACGTCCCCACGCGCATCGAGCGCTTCGTGATGTCCGAGGGGCTCGACACGCAGATGTGGAGCCATGCCGTGGTCCGCCCCCTGGACCCCGGCCAGCAACGGCTTCGCGCGGACGTCACCGTCTTCGGACGGGAGGGCCGGGCGTGCGTGCGCGTCGAGGGGCTCGAGCTGACGCGGACGCGCCAGGAGGCCCTGCACCCCGCGCCCCCCGCCTCGCTGGCGGGGCTGCTCTACGAACGTCGCTGGGAGCCGCTCGCGCTGGAGTCGAAGCCCGCCGCGTCGTGGGGAGGGACGTGCCTGATCCTCGCGGACGAGGCGGGGCTGGGGCGTCGACTCGCGCGGAGACTCGAGGCCGAGGGGCGGACGTGTGTGCTCGCGTCCCGGGGCCCCAGCCTCCGAAAGCTCGACGAGGATGTCCTCGAGCTGCCGGCGGACCCGGAGGCGCTCGCGGAAGCGGTGGCGACGCTGCGATTCCCCGAGCCCCTGACGGATGTGGTGCTGCTCTGGGGGCTCGACTGCGCCGACGCGGAGGCCATGGACGGCGCGCGCCTGGAGGCCGCGACCCTGCTGGGCTGTGGCAGCGGCCTCGGGCTCCTGCGTGGACTGATGTCGCGCGCCCACGCGCAGGCGGTGTGGCTCGTCACGCGGGGAGCGCAGCCCGTCGTCGCGGGGCAGCGGCTCGGGGGACTCCCGCAGGCCCTGCTCTGGGGGCTGGCCCGTCCGTTGGCCATCGAGGCCTCCGAGCTGAACTGTCGCTGCGTCGACCTGGACCCGGAGGCGGACGTCGAGCTCCAGGCGCGGCAGCTCGCGAGCGAAATGGAGGCACGCGCGCGCGTGGCGGAGACCCAGGTGGCCTACCGGGGCGGGCGCTTCGTGGCGCGGCTTCGCGAGGTCGACCCAGCGCGGGTCGTCGCGCCGAGACGGGAGGGGCCCGCGGTGCTGCGCGCGGAGGCCAGCTATCTGGTGGCGGGAGGGTTGGGCCGGCTGGGATTGCTGACCGCCGAGCACCTGGCGGCGCGGGGCGCGAGGACGCTGGTCCTGACGGGACGCGGCGCCGTGGGCGCGACGGCCACCGAGCGGTTGGCCCGGCTGCGGGAGCAGGGTGTTCGCGTCGAGTATCGGCAGGTGGACCTGGGCGACGAGGCGCGCCTCTCCTCGCTCTTGGAAGAAATCGCGCGCGAGCTGCCGCCGCTGGCGGGCGTGTTCCACTCCGCGGGGGTGCTCGACGACGGCATCGTGCAGCAGCAGCGGTGGAGCCGCTTCGAGACGGTGCTGCGCCCGAAGGTGGCGGGGGCCTGGAACCTCCACCGGCTCACGGCACGGCTGCCATTGGACCACTTCGTGTTGTTCTCGTCGGTGGCGTCGCTCGTGGGCTCCGCGGGACAGGCGAACCACTGCGCCGCGACGGCCTTCGAGGACGCGCTCGCGCATCACCGGCGCGCGCTCGGCCTGCCGGGGCTCAGCATCAACTGGGGCGTGTGGGCCGGCGAGGCGGGGGCCCGCGTGGAGGTGGGGGCCTCCTCCCATACGCCGGGCTGGGGCGTGCTCCCCGTGCGCCGGGGCCTCCAGGCGCTGGACGCCCTGCTGTCGAGCCGCCTGCCCCAGGTGGGCGTCGCGGAGATCGACTGGGCGCGGTACGGCGGTGGTCGCCCGTCTCCGTATGACGCGGAGCTGCGAGAGCGTGCGCGTGGCGGCGCGGCGGGACGCGCGGACTTCATGGAGACCCTGGCACGCGCGCCCATCCCGGACCGGCGGGCGCTGCTCCTGGAATACCTGCGCGAGCAGGTGGCGTGGATTCGCGGCTTGGGCTCCGGCGCCTCGGTCGATACCACGCAGGGCTTCGCGGACATGGGCGTCGACTCGTTGGCCGCGCTCCAGCTCAAGAACCGGCTCCAGACGGGCTTCGGACTCACGCTGCCAGCCACCCTCGTCTTCAACTACCCCACGGTGGAGACGCTCGCCGAGCAGCTCGCCTCCGCCTTCATTCCCCTGGAGTTCGCGTCGCGGACCGGGGCGCGGACGGAGCAGCCCGGCCCGGGCGCACCCGCCTTGGAGGACCTGACCGAAGCCAACCTCGCCCACCTGCTCGCCGAGCAGCTCTCGAAGATGAACTAGGGGACGCCCATGTCCGCCCAGGACGGCTACGGAGACTTGATGAAGCGGGCGCTCCTGAAGCTCCAGGAGGCGCAGGCCCAGCTCGACGCCAACGCGCGCGAGCGGCACGAGGGCATCGCCATCGTCGGCATGGGCTGTCGCTTCCCGGGCGGCGCCTCGTCTCCCGACCGCTACTGGCGACTGTTGCGCGAGGGACGAGAGACGCTCAGCGACGTCCCCTCGGACCGCTGGGACGCCGACGCGTTCTTCCATCCCGACCCGGATCGCCCCGGCGCCATCTACTGCCGGCGCGGCAGCTTCCTGGAGTCCATCGACCAGTTCGAGCCGAGGTTCTTCGGCATCTCTCCCCGGGAAGCGGCGCGGATGGACCCGCAGCACCGGCTGTTGCTGGAGGTCGCCTGGGAGGCGCTGGAGGGCTCGGGGAGGGATCCGGCCACGCTGCATGGGAGCAGGACGGGCGTGTTCGTCGGGATGATGGGGCAGGACTACACGCAGCTCGCCACCAGCGCTCCGGAGCTCATCGACGCGCACACGGGCGCGGGCAACAGCGCGAGCGTCGCGGCGGGACGGCTGGCGTACACGTTCGGTTTCCAGGGACCCTGCCTCACGCTCGACACGGCGTGCTCCTCGTCGTTGGTCGCCGTGCACCTCGCCGTGCGGAGCCTCCGACAGCACGAGGTCGACTTCGCGCTCGCCGGTGGGGTGAACATCGTCCTGTCTCCCGTGGCGACCCTCATCGAGTCGCGCGCCCACATGCTCGCTCCGGACGGACGCTGCAAGGCCTTCGACGCGGCGGCGGATGGGATGGGGCGAGGAGAGGGCTGTGGCGTCCTCGTCCTGCGGCGGCTGTCGGACGCGCTCGCGGACGCAGACCCCATCATCGCGGTGATTCGAGGCTCGGCCGTCAACCAGGACGGGCGCACCAGCGGACTGACGGTGCCCAACGGCCTCGCGCAGCAAGAGGTCATGCGCCAGGCGCTGCGCGACGCCCGGGTCGAGCCCACGCTCGTGGGGTATGTCGAGGCTCACGGCACCGGCACCGCGCTCGGTGACCCCATCGAGCTGGAGGCGCTCGGGGCCATCTACGGCGACCGGAGCGTGAGGGACCTCCCGCTGATGGTGGGCTCGGTGAAGACGAACCTGGGCCACCTGGAAGGCGCGGCGGGAATCGCGGGGCTGATGAAGGCGGCCCTCTGTCTGGCCAACGGAGAAGTGCCTCCGCACCTCCACCTGCGCACGCCCACGCCGCATGTCGACTGGGGCCGGCTGTTCATCGACATCCCCACCACGTGCCGCCCCTGGGACGGACCGCCGTCGCGCTTCGCCGCGGTGAGCTCATTCGGCTTCTCGGGGACGAACGCGCACCTCGTCCTCGAGTCCGCGCCAACGCGGGAGGCCGTGGCGCGAGGCCCCGAGCGTCCCCTCCAACTGCTGACCCTCTCGGCGCGGTCCGAGGGCAGCCTGCGTCGGTTGGCGGACCGGTTCGCGGACCTGCTCCTCGAGCAACGAGACCTCCACCTCCCCGACGTCTGTCACACGACGCACGTGGGGCGCTCGGGGATGGAGGACCGGGTGGCCGTCGTCGCGGAGAGTGCTCCGGAGATGGCGAGCGCCCTCCGGGACTTCGGCCGGGGAGCCCCGGCCACGCAGGGGAGCTGGGTCCGAGGCCAGCGCACGACGGGAGGCCCCCGCGTCGCGTGGCTCTTCACGGGGCAGGGGGCCCAGTACGTGGGCATGGGGCGCGAGCTGTTCGACACCGAGCCCGGGTTTCGCGAGGAGCTCCTCCGCTTCGAGGCCCTGCTGCGCCCCCACCTCGACCGTCCGCTCACTCAGCTGCTCTTCCAGTCCGAGGACGGCGCGTTGCACGAGACGCGTTACACGCAACCCGCGCTGGTGGCGCTCGAACTGGCGGTGGCGGGACTGTTGCGCGCCTGGGGACTCCAGGCGGACGCGGTGCTGGGGCACAGCGTGGGGGAGTACGCGGCGGCCATCTTCGCGGGCGTCCTGACGCCGGAGGAAGGACTGCCCCTCGTCGCCGAGCGCGCGCGGTTGATGCAGTCCCTGCCGGAGCGGGGGGCGATGCTGGCGATCCTCGCCGACGAGGCCCGCGTGCTCCAGGTCCTCGAGGGGCACGAACAGGTGTCCGTGGCCGCGCTGAACGGTCCCAGGAACACCGTGGTCTCCGGCGCGGAGTCCGCCATCGAGGCCATCGCCAGTCGCCTGGCGCGTGACGGCGTGCGGTCCCAGCGGCTCCAGGTCTCCCATGCGTTCCATTCGCCGTTGATGCGGCCGATGGTCGCCGGGTTCGAGGCGCTGGCCTCACGGGTCCAGCCCCGGGCGCCGCGAATCCCGCTCATCACCAACCACGACGGCGCGGAGGCGGGCGCGGACTTCGCGCTCCCGGCGTATTGGGCGCGCCATGTCCTCGCGCCGGTGCAATTCGAGGCGGGGATCCGCACGCTCCTGGGGCGTGGCATCCGGACGTTCCTGGAGGTGGGGCCGAAGCCCGTCCTCACCGGGCTGGCGCGTGACGTGGCGGGGGGCGATGACGTCGCGTGGTTGGAGACGCTGCACCCACGTCGCTCCGACCACTCGGGGCTGCTCCGGACGGTCGGCGAACTCTATGTCCGTGGCGCGGCGGTGGAGTGGACGCGCTTCGATGGGGCAGGGCGCGCGCGTCTCTCGCTGCCGACCTATCCGTTCGAGCGGCAGCGGCACTGGCTCGACGTCCCGGCGCCCTGGACGCGCTCGGGGCGGCGCGGAACGGAGCATCCGCTCCTGGGCGCGCGCTGGGACTCTCCGGGATTGAAGGAGGGGACCGTCGTCTTCTCCACGGAGCTGGATGCCCGGAGCCTGTCGCTCCTGTCGGACCACCGTGTGTTCGGCAGGCCCGTGGTGCCCATCGCCGCCTTCGTGGAGATGGCGGTCTCGGCGGCGACCCGCGTCTCGGGCTCGGAGGCCGTGTCCTTGGAGTCCCTGGCGGTGCATCAGCCGCTGGTGTTGTCCGAACAGCACTCCCATGTCGTGCAGACCCTGCTGGAGCGGGACCCGGAAGCGGGGCTCGTCTGCAGGGTGGTGAGCCGCGAGGGCGCACGCGTGGGTGGAGGCGCGGGGGCCGCCGGTGCGTGGAGCACGCATCTCACCTGCCGCGTGAAGACGCCGACGGCGTCACCGCCGCGCGTCGAACTCGAGGACTGGCGGCGGCGATGCGCCACGCTCGTCGACGTGGAGCGCTTCTCCGCGTCGGTGCGCGAGCGGGGACTCGAATACGGTCCCTCGCTTCGAGGGCTGCTGTCGCTCCACCGGGGAGAGGGGATGGCGCTCTCCACCTGTGAGGTCGAAGGAGACGAGGGCTTCCACGCGCATCCCGCCCTGCTCGATGCGTGTCTGCGGACGGCCGCCGCCATCTCCCCCCTTCTCCCGGAGGGAGGGTTGCTGCTCCCCGTGTCGTTCCAGCGGGTCGAGGTGTTCCGTCCGTTCCCGGTCCGCCTCTGGGCGCATGCCACCCAGCGCGGGGCCGACGCCGCGACGGGGCTGCCCATCACGGACCTGACGCTGGTGGATGAGCACGGCGTCGTCGTCGCGGCGCTCACGGGGCTCTCGGTGCGCAGGGCGGAGCGGGAGGTCCTGCTTCGAGCGGTCGATGGTGGCTGGCACGACTGGCTCTATCGCGTCGCGTGGGCGCGGCTCCCCGACGGCGAACCCCGGCTCCCGAAGGGGGAGCACTGGTGGGTCTTCCACGATGAGGGTGGGGTGGGCGCGGCCGTCGCTGCCCTGTTGTCGAAGCAGGGCGCCCGCGTCACCTCGGTGCGACGCGGCGCTGCCTTCGACGACGGCGCCTCGGGGATCCACCTCGACCCCACGTGCCCCGCGCACTTCGAGCAGTTGTGCGAGCGCGCCAGGGCCGCTCCGCCGCACGGGGTGATGTATCTGTGGGGCCTGGAGGGCGAGCCGGAGGAGACACCCTCGTTGGAGGTGCTCGCGGCGGCGCAGGTTCCGGGCTGCGTGGGGGCGTTGCACCTCGCCCAGGCCCTGTTGCGGACGCTGGGCTCCGCTCTGCCCAGGTGGGTGATGGCCACGCGGGCCACCCAGCGCGTGGCCGCGGACGCCGGGGGCCCGCGCGTCACGCAGGCCCCTCTCTGGGGCTTCGGACAGGCGCTCGCGACGGAGGCGCCGGAGCTTCGGTGTCTGCGGATCGACCTCCCCGCGGAGCCCGGTGCCAGCGACCTCCAGGCGCTCCTCGCGGCCTGCTCGCTTCCGGAGCAGGAAGGACAGGTCGCCATCCGGAATGGCGCGGCCTGGGGCGCCCGCCTGGAGCGGGTGCGCCTGCGCGCGTCGCCCACGCGGAGGGCGACGTTCTCACCCGAGGCGTCCTATCTCGTCACCGGTGGACTCGGTGGCCTGGGAGCACGGCTCGCCGCGAGGCTCGTGGAACGTGGAGCGCGGCACCTCGTCCTCATGGGCAGGAACCCTCCGTCGGAAGAGACACGCGGGCTGCTCTCCCTCCTCGAGGCCCGGGGCGCCAGGGTTCGTGTCGTGCTCGCGGACGTCTGCTCCGAGCACGCCGTCGCGCAGGTGCTCGCCGATTCGGGAGGCGCGCCTCCCGTGCGCGGCATCTTCCACGCAGCGGGGACTCTGCGAGATGCCACGCTGGGCCGTCAGTCGATGGAGGGGCTTCGCGAGGTGCTCGCGCCCAAGGTCCTGGGCGCGTGGAACCTGCACCGGCTCAGCGCGGGCCTGTCGCTCGACTTCTTCGTCTGCTTCTCCTCGGCCGCGTCGCTGCTCGGAGCGCCGGGGCAGGCGAACTACGTCGCGGCGAATGCCTTCCTCGACGCGCTGGCCCACCTGCGCCATGCGCAGGGGCTGCCCGCGCTGACGCTCGACTGGGGTTCCTGGGACGAGGTCGGCATGGCCGCGCGGCTGAATGGCCCGGAGGGAGTGTCCCCGGGCGCCGCGGGCTTCGGACGCATCCCAGTCGAGCAGGGGTTGGATGTCCTCGAGCGGCTCCTGGGGGAGGACCTCGTCCAGCTCGGTGTGATGCCCGTCGACTGGACGCTCCTGGGGGCACGGTGGGCGGGACTGGCGCGGCAGGCCCTGGTCCAGGACCTGGTGACGACCGACGCGCGAGCGCCCCGTCAGGCGGACTTCCGAGCGCGGCTGGAGCGGGCCGCGCCCCACCAGCGGTACTCGCTGTTGCGCCAGCATGTCGCCAGCCTCGTGGCGAGGACCCTGGGGCTGCCCGAATCCGAGCGACTCGCTGGCGACGAGCGTCTGTTCGACCTCGGCTTCGACTCGCTCCTGGCCGTGGAGCTCAAGAACCGGCTGGCCACCAGCCTCGGGCGAAGCCTGCGCTCCACCCTGGTCTTCGACTTCCCCTCGGTCGAGGGGCTCGTCGGACATCTCGCGACGGAGCTGGGGTTGCTCGCGGCCGCGCGGCCCGAGGAGGCCGCCGTGGCGCCCGCCGCGCGGGAGGTCCTGACCGCGCAGATTCAAGGGCTGTCCGAGCAGGAGCTGACGTCACTCATCGACCATGAACTGGAGAGCGCGCTGGCCCGCTGAGACCCCATGGCGAAACTATCGTCCCGCATCTCCGAGTTGCCCGCCGTCAAGCTCGCGTACCTCGCGAGCCAGCTCCGCGCCCGACGCGACGTCCTGGCCGCGGAGCCCATCGCCGTGGTCGGCATGTCCTGCCGGTTTCCTGGGGGCGGGGACGGGCCGGAGGGGTTCTGGGAGCTGCTGAAGTCCGGTGGCGACGCCACCCGCGAGGTGCCTCGCGAGCGGTGGAACATCGACGAACTCTACGACCCGACACCGGGCACGAAGGGGAAGCTGTACACCCGCCGGGGCGCGTTCATCGACGGGGTCGACCTCTTCGAGCCGACGTTCTTCGGCATCCCTCCGCGCGACGCGAAGGACATGGACCCGCAGCAGCGGCTGCTGCTCGAGGAGTGCTGGCGAGCGCTGGAGCGCGCGGGCATTCCGCCATCGGGACTGACGGGCAGCCGCACGGGCGTCTTCGTGGGGCTGATGCACAACGACTACAACGTGCTCGGCTTCAGCGCCGGGGTGGAGATGCAATCCGCCTCGCTCAACTACCCGTCCATGGCGGCGGGGCGCATCGCCCACACCCTCGGACTCCAGGGCCCGGCGCTCACCGTGGACACGGCCTGCTCGTCGTCGGCGACGGCGCTCCACCTGGCATGCCAGAGCCTGCGCAACGACGAGAGCGACCTGGCCCTGGTGGGGGGCGTCAGCCTGAGCCTGTCGCCCATCTCGATGATGTTCGAGTGCGAGAACCGGATGCTGTCCGCGGACGGGCGCTGCAAGACGTTCGACGCGTCCGCGGATGGCTTCGCGCGAGGCGAGGGCTGCGGCGTCGTCGTGCTGGTGCGCCTGTCGGACGCGCTCGCGCGGGGGGACACCATCCTCGGGCTCATCCGGGGCTCGGCGCTCAACCACGACGGCCGCAGCAGCGCGTTGATGGTGCCCAACGGCCGCGCCCAGGAGCGCGTCATCCGGATGGCGCTGGAGAGCTGTGGCGTGGAGTCCGAGCAGGTCGGCTATGTCGAGGCCCACGGGACGGGGACCATGTTGGGGGACCCCATCGAGATGGAGGCCCTGCGCGGGGTGTTCGGCCGAAAGGCCACGCGCCAGTCCCCCCTGTTCGTGGGCTCCGTGAAGACGAACATCGGTCACCTGGAGGCCGCCGCGGGCATCGCGGGGCTCTTCAAGGTGCTGCTCTCCCTTCGCAACGAGGCCATCCCCGCGCACCTGCACCTGTCGCGCCCCAACCCCAACATCCGCTGGGACGACCTGCCGGCGGAGGTGCCCACCGAGTTGAAGCCCTGGCCCCGGGGGGAGCGGCGGCGCTTCGCGGGGCTGAGCAGCTTCGGCTTCAGTGGCACCAACGTCCACCTCGTCATCGAGGAGGCCCCGGAGGTCTCCCGGCCACCCGCGGAGCGCCAGCGCCCCGTGCACCTGTTGAGCCTGTCGGCCAGGACGGAGGCGGCGCTCGTGGCGCTCGTGGAGCGCCATGAGGCCGCGCTGCCGGACGAGGCTCAGGCGCTCGGGGACTGGTGCTTCACCGCCAACGCGGGACGCTCGCACTTCGAGCACCGCGTCGCGGTGACGGGCGCCACGACGGCGGAGCTGCGGGCGTCGCTGGCCGGACTTCGCGCCGAATGGCCCCGCTCCCAGAAGGAGCCGAGGCGCGGGACGGAGCGCCCCAGGCCTGTGTTCCTCTTCACCGGACAGGGCGCGCTGCGTCCGGGGTGCGGCCGCGAGCTCTTCGAGACGTGGCCGGTGTTCCGAGAGGCGCTCCTGCGCTGCTCGGACGCCACGTCGGCGCTCCTCGACCACCGCCTGGAGGACGTGTTGTTCGGCGCGGAGTCGGGGATGCTGCTCCAGGACGCGCGCTTCGCGCAGCCCGCGCTGGTGGCGTTGGAGTACGCGCTCTCGGAGCTGTGGGCCTCATGGGGAATCGTCCCGGGCGCGGTGCTCGGACACAGCCTGGGCGAATACGCGGCCGCGGTGGTCGCGGGCATTGTCTCCATCGAGGACGCGCTCCGGTTGGTCGTCGCCAGGGGGCGGCTCATCCAGGACTCTCCGGGCGAGGGCGCCATGCTGGCGGTCCCCGCGCCGCTGTCGGCCATCGCCCCGGTGGTCGCGCAGGTCTCCCATGCCGTCTCCATCGCGGCGCTCAATGGTCCGGAGGAGCTGGTGCTCTCCGGCGAGGCGCTCGTCCTGCGGGAGGTCGCGCGCGAGCTCGAGGCGAAGGGCATCCCCAGCAAGGCCCTGGCGGTGTCTCACGCCTTCCATTCGCCGCTCATGGACCCGGTCTTCGCGGCCTTCGAGGCCAGCTTCTCGGGCGTCGCGCTGTCCACGCCGCGCCTGCTCTACGTGTCCGCCCTCGAGGGACTGCCGGTGACCGAGGCGGTGACCCGGCCCACGTACTGGTGTCGGCATCTGCGCGAGCCGGTCCGCTTCGCCGACGCGCTGGAGCATCTCCGGGGGTTGCCGTTCCGGACCTACGTGGAGGTGGGGCCCGCGCCGGTGCTGTCGGGCCTGGGGTTGCGCGGCACGAGCGACTCGGAGGAGTGGGCGTGGCTGCCGAGCCTCCGGCAGGGAATGGGCGAGACGGCCCAGCTCCTCGAATCCCTGGGGCGCCTGTACGTGCGCGGCTTCGAGGTCGACTGGCGCGCGTTCGATGCGCCCTTCGAGCGGCGCGTCACGTGCCTGCCGACCTATCCCTTCCGACGCGAGCGCTATTGGATCGACGCGGAGCCGGCGGGGGGAAAGCACGTGAAGCCGGCGCGGTCCGAATCGTGGGCGGCATCCCATCCGCTGGTGGGGGTCCCCCTCTCCATCGCGGGTTCGAGGGAACACCGCTTCACGACCTACGTGGGTGAACACACGCCGGACTTCCTGTCCGAGCATCGGGTCTTCGGCTCGGTGGTGCTGCCGGCAGCCCTCCAGGTGGAGATGGCGCTGGCCGCCGCGCACACCGTGACGCCGGGGGAGCGGTCATGGACCCTGACGGACCTGGAGTTGGAGCGGCCCCTGGGGCTGGAGGAGGGTGAGGCCCGCGAGCTCCAGCTGGCGCTCTCTCCCGAGCCAGGAGGGGCGTTGGGCTTCGAGCTCCATGCGCGCGAGGCCGGCTCCGGGGCCGGGTGGGCGCGTCTGACGAAGGGACACGTCGCGCCCGGCAAGGCGCCCCCGCCGAGGGTGGACCTCGAGAGGGAGCTGCTCGCCGCCTGTTCGGCTCCGCGTCCGGCCGAGTCGTTCTACGCGCTGATGGCCCGGCACGGCATCGAGTACGGCCCGTCGTTCCAGCTCATCGAGACGCTCCGCTTCGGAGGGGACGCCTGCGTCGCCCAGCTCCGGCTGCCGGACCGACAGGTCATCGGCATGGAGGTCTATCGGCTCCACCCGCTCATCCTCGATGCGTGCTTCCAGACGGCCGCCGCGCTGTTCATGGAGGCCGCCCAGGCCTCGACCGAGCATCGGCAACGCGTGCCCATCGCCATCGAGAGGCTGCGCTGGTTCGAGCAGCCGGGGAGCCGCGTGTGGGTCCACGCGCGTCGAACGGGCGACGCCCCCGCGTCCTCGGAGGTGTTGAAGATCGACCTGCGCATCCTGGGGGAGACGGGGAATGTCGTCGCGGACATCGAGGGATTGTTGCTCAAGCGCGTGGACCTCCGTACGCCCATGGCCGCATCCCTGGAGTCCTCGCGCGAGCTGCTGTTCGAGCTGGCCTGGCGCGAACTGGAGCCCCGTCCTCCGAGCCCGTCGCGCGGGCCGGTCGCGGAGCGGTGGCTGCTGGTGGAAGCCGAAGAGGGCGCCGCGGCGGAGCTCGAGGCTTGCGTCCGGGGGAGACACGGCGAGGTCATGACGGTGACGACGGTGCCGGGCGCGGCGTTCGAGAGGACGGGCCCCGAGCGCGTCCGGCTCGATGCCGAGGACCCCGCGTCGTTCTCGCGCCTGCTCCAACTGTCGAGGGAAGAGGGCGCCACCCCGACCCGCGTCGTCTGGCTGTCGGGTCGGGAGGAGGGTGCGACGGAGGACCTGGCGCGGGCGTGCGAGCGCGCGACGACGGGGGTGCTCCACCTCGTCCAGGCCATGGCCCGGGAAGACTGGCGGGCACGGCCGTCGCTGTGGCTGTTGACCCGAGCCGCCGTGGCCGCGGTCCCCGGAGATGGCGTGGAGGGCCTCGCGTCCTCCACCGCGTGGGGTCTGGGCCGTGCCGTCGCCATCGAACACCCGGAGCTGGGCTGCCGCGTGCTGGACCTGGACGCGGGCGCGACGCTCGACACGATCTTCGATCGGCTGGTCCAGGCCTCGTCCGAGAACGTCCTCGCGGTGAGGAGTGGCAGCCTGTTCGGAGCCCGCCTCGTGCGCGCGACGGGCGCGCCGGCCCGCGCGACGCCGCCTCGCATCCACGCCGACGCCACCTATCTCGTCACGGGGGGGCTCGGGGCCTTGGGGCTGGCCACCGCGTCCTGGCTGGTGGACCTCGGCGCGCGGCACCTCGTGCTCGTCGGGCGCTCCGAGCCGACGCCGGCGGTGCGGGCCCGGCTGGAGTCCCTGCGCGAGCGAGGCTGCGATATCCACCTCGCCCGCGTCGACGTGGCACGGCCGGAGCAGGTCGAGGGCCTCGTCGAGGACATCGGCGAAAGAGGCCCCCCGTTGCGTGGCGTCTTCCACGTCGCCGGCGTGCTGGAGGATGGCGTCCTCGTGAACCAGGACCGCGAGCGCCTCGCGCGTGTCCTGGCGCCCAAGGTGCGAGGGGCGTGGAACCTGCACCGCGCGACCGTGGGAATCCCGCTGGACCTCTTCGTGATGTATTCGTCGGCGGCATCGCTCGTCGGCGTCGCGGGGCAGGCCAACTACGTGGCCGCCAACAGCTTCCTCGATTCGCTGGCGCACCACCGCCACGCACGCGGGCTGCACGCGCTCAGCGTCGACTGGGGGCGTTGGTCCGGTGAAGGCATGGCGGAGAAGGCTCGCGCGAGCGGTCCATCGGGCACCGCCGCCAGCCTTCCGCCGGGAAAGGCGCTCCAGGTGTTGGAGGCGCTGCTGGCGCGCGACCTCGCCCAGGTGGGAGTGGTGCCCTTCGATGCCGACCCTGGCGCCGCCGTCTCGCCGGGTCACGGCCCGCTCTTCTCGGAGCTGGCGGCGCGGGGGCCGACCTCGCCCGGTGGTGCCGAGCGGATGCAGGCGTTGCTCGGCGAGTTCTCACGCTCCGACCACGCCCGTCGCCGGGCCTTGCTGTCCCACTACGTCGAGGGCCGGCTGGGGACGTTGTTGGGGTTCACGCCAGGCCACGAGGTGCTGCGCTCGCGGGTCTCGCTGAACGAGCTGGGGTTGGACTCGCTGCGCGCGGTCGAGCTGAAGAACCGCATGGGACGCGAGCTGGGGGTCGACCTGCCCATGTCCCGGTTCATCGATGGCACTGGCATCGATGGAATCGTGGAGGCGCTGCACGCCCAGCTCGAGCTCAGCGAGCTGCTCACGCGCGCGCCGGCTCCCACGTCCGAGATGGAGATCGAGGAGCTGACGCTATGAGGATGGGAGAGCTGCTCGCCGAGCTGAACCGGCGAGGTCTCGAGGTCTGGTCGGAAGGGGAGGCCCTCAAGCTGCGCGGCCCGAAGGGCGCCGCGGGTGAGGAGCTCCGTCAGGCCCTCGCCGAGCACAAGGGGGAGCTGCTCGCCCTGCTGCGGGAGCGCCAGCGTGTGAGCGAGACGCGGCCCATCGTCCCGACGCCTCGCACGGGGCCCGCGCCGCTCTCCTTCGGTCAACAGCGACTGTGGTTCCTCCATCGCCTCGAACCGGGGAGCTCCGCCTACAACCTCGTGATGCCCCTGCGCGTCGACGGGGGGCAGCTCGACCCCGCGCTGCTGGAGCGCTGCTTCCTCGAGATCGTCCGCAGGCACGAGATCCTCCGCACCCGCTACGCGGAGGAGCAGGGCGTCCCGGTCCAGGTCGTCGACCCGGAGCCACAGCTCGAGTTCGCCACCATCCACGAGGCGGAGGTGCTCGCCTTCGAGCCCGACGGCATGGAGGCCTTCTTGCGGCGCGAGGGCGAGCGCCCCTTCGACCTGACCACGGGGCCGTTGTTCCGGCTCCTCGTGGTGGATCGCGGCCCCCAGGGCCAATACGTCCAGGCCTGTCTGCATCACATCTCGGCGGACGTGTGGGCCCGCGCCGTCATCGTTCGCGAGCTGGGGGCCCTCTATCAGGCGTTCTCCCAGGGCCTGCCTTCTCCGCTGGCGCCGCTCCCGCTCCAATACTCGGACTTCGCCATCTGGCAGCGCAACCACCTTCAGGGCGCGGTCCGGCAGCAGCTGGTGGAGGCGTGGCGCAGACGCCTGGAGGGGATGCCGCCGCTGCTGGAGTTGCCGGCGGATCGTGCGCGGCCCCGCGTTCAGACCTTCGCCGGGGGTGAGGTCCGGCTCGAGATTCCTCCCGCCGTCACCGAGCTCCTGAAGGCGAGGAGCCACGCGGCCAGCGCCACGCCCTTCATGGGCATGCTGGCCGCGTTCTTCGTGCTCCTGCATCGACTCACCGGCCGAGACGACCTGGTGGTGGGCGCCAACTCCATCAACCGGAGCCGGCCCGAGCTGGAGCCGCTGGTGGGCTTCTTCGTGGACAACCTGGTGATGCGCGTGGACCTGGGCGGACGGCCTTCGTTCACCACGGTGCTCGAGCGCGTGCGCGAGGTCGTGCTCGACGCCTTCGCCCATCAGGACCTGCCCTTCGACCTCCTCGTCGAGGAACTCAAGCCGCCGAGGACGCTCGGCTACAACCCGCTGTTCCAGGTGGTGTTCTCGTGGACGCGGGAGGTGGACGGGCCCGCGCCGACCTCCGGGCCCCAGGTCCAGCCGCTCGACTTCGAGATCACCACCTCCCGCTTCGACCTCAACCTCTTCGCGGAGGACCGGGGCGACCGGCTCACCCTGCGGCTCGTGTTCAATCGCGACCTCTTCGAACGGGAGACCATCCAGCGCTACGCGGACTGTCTCCAGCGCCTGTTGCCCGCGCTGCTCGAGGCGCCGGACCGCCCCATCTCCGAGCCCCCCATGCTCTCCCTGGAGGAGCGCGAGCGTGTCCTCCATCAGTGGAACGACACCCGAGGGGAGGGCGCCGACGGGCCGTGCCTGCATGAGCTCATCGAGGCGCGCGCGGCCCGGAGCCCGGATGCGTGCGCCGTGGTCGTGGATGACGAGGAGTTGTCGTATGGCGAGCTGGACCAGCGAAGCGACCGGCTCGCGGCCCATCTCCAGACCCTGGGCGTGGGGCCGGAGGTGGTGGTCGGCATCTACCTGGGGCGCTCGCCCTCGCTCGTCGTCGCCTTGCTGGCCGTGCTCAAGGCCGGCGGCGCGTTCCTCGCGCTCGACCCGGAGGAGCCACCCGAGCGGCTGAGGCGCATCCTCGACGACGCCCGGCCCAAGGTGTTGATCGCCTCGGGAGCCCATCCGGAGCGGACGGGGATGAACGTCGTCCAGGTGGAGCCGTCGTTCACCGCCCTCCCGGACGCCACGGGCCGCCGCCTGCGCCGGGACGCCGCTCCCGACCACCTCGCGTACATCCTCTACACCTCCGGCTCGACGGGGCAGCCCAAGGGCACGCTGGTGACGCACCGGAGCATCGTCAACTACCTGCGTTGGTGCGTGGGGGCGTACCGGCTCGAGGAGGGCGTGGGGAGCCCGGTGCTCGGCTCGGTGAGCTTCGACGGCACGCTCACCAGCCTCTTCGCGCCGCTGCTCGTCGGAAAGGCCCTGTTCCTGCTGCCGCGACACCGGGAGCTGGAGGTGCTGGCCTCCCAGGACTACCTGGAGCGGGACTTCAGCTTCATCAAGCTGACGCCGTCCCACCTGCGCGCGTTCGATGGCCTGGGGCGCTTGCGGGAGGTCCTCGCGCGGACCCGCGCCGTCGTGCTCGGCGGCGAGGGGCTGCACGGCGGTGACCTGGAGACCTGGGTGGCGTCGGATGCCCTGACGCGCGTCATCAACGAGTACGGCCCGACCGAAGCCGCCGTCGCGTGCTCCCTCCACGAGGTGCCCCATGACGGGACTCCCCTCCCGGAGCGGGTCCCCATCGGCCGGCCCATCACCAACATGGAGCTGTACGTCCTCGACCGCGACGGCCAGCCCGTGCCTCGGGGCGTGGTGGGCGAGCTGTACATCGGAGGCGTGGGGTTGGCCCGAGGCTACCTGGGACGCCCCGCGCTGACCGCGGAGCGCTTCGTCCCCAATCCCTTCGTGACGGGACAGCCGGGCAGGGAGGGCTCGCGGCTGTATCGCACCGGCGACCTCGCGCGCCACCTGGCCGACGGGTCGCTGGAGTTCCTGGGGCGGGTGGATGACCAGCTCAAGATTCGCGGCCACCGCGTGGAGACAGGCGAGGTCGAGGCGGCGCTCTCCCGCCATCCGCGGGTCGTCCACGCCGCGGTGAGACTCCAGCGCGCGGCGGGCGAGGAGCCGCGACTGGTGGCCTGGGTCCAACCCTCCGGCGCACAGGACGCGCCGTCGCTGGAGGCCTCCCTGCGGAGCGCCATCCAGGGACTGCTGCCTGAATACATGCGCCCCTCCACGTACTTCTTCGTCGAGGCGCTGCCCCTCACCGCGAGCGGGAAGGTGGACCGCAAGGCGCTGCCCGTCGCGCCCGCGAGCACGCCGGCGGTCCTCCCCGCGTCGGCGCGTTCCATCGGCATGTCCTCGACCGAGCAGACGCTCCAGGCGCTCTATGGCGAGCTGCTCGGTCTCCAGACGGTGTCGCCCGACGCGAGCTTCTTCGACCTGGGAGGCCACTCGCTGCTGGCCATCACCCTCCTGGCCCGCATCCGCGAACAGCTCGGCGTGGAGGTGCCCCTGGGCGAGGTCTTCGAGCGCCCCTCGGTGAAGGCCCTGGCCCGGTGGCTGGACGGCCAGTCCCAGGTACCGGCCTCCCGGCCTCCGCTGCCCGACGGCGTGGTGGCGCTGCGGTCGAGCGGCCGCAACCCCCCGCTGTTCATCACGCCGCCCTCCGCGGGCAACCCCGCCGTCTACCTGGGGCTCACGCGCCACCTGTCCCCGGAGCAGCCCGTCCTGGGCTTCCAGATGCCGGGTGTCATGGACGACAGGCCGCCACCGGCCACGGTCGAGGAGACGGCCGCGCTGTACATCGACCTGATGCGACGGGCGCAGCCGGAGGGCCCGTATCGCATCGCGGGCTGGTCGTATGGCGGCATCGTGGCCTGCGAGATGGCGCGGCAGTTGGAGGCGCGGGGTGAACGGGTGGCGCTGCTGGGCCTCATCGATGGCGCGTCGCTCGACCGCAAGGCCGCGCGCGACAGCCGCGACCTGCGCGAGGCGGTGTCCACGGGCTCCCAGCTCGTGAAGGTGATGGTGGAGACACCCCTGCCTCGCGACTACGAGAACCTGCGCCTCGTCGGCGAGTGGATGGGCATCAGCCTGCCCGACTCCCCGAAGGACCTGCTCCGCAAGGACGCGGGGGGCAAGCGCGCGTACCTGCGTCGCTTCATGGGGGACGTGGGCCGCACCGCCCGGAACATGCGCGTCACCCTGCGCGCCGAGCGCTCCTATGTCTTCACGTCATATCCAGGCACGGCCACGCTGTTCCGCGCCGAGCCGCCGAAGGACGGCCGGGACGCGCTGGTCGAGAGCGTGAGCCGGTTCGCCCGGGGAGGCGTGCAGGTCACCGTCGTCCCCGGCAATCACATGACGCTCATCATGGAAGACCAGCACGTCGCCGTGCTGGCCCGGCACCTCCAGGCCAGCCTGGACGCGGTGGTGCCCGCCCCCTGGGTCCAGGCTGGTTCCCGCCCGCTGCTGACCGCGGGTGGGGGAGTCCCGCAGTTCACGAAGGAGGTGGCGTGATGCCACTGCGAATCCTGTCAATGGATGGAACCTCCATCTCCGGAGGAGAGGGCTACGTCACCGCGGGGATGCTGGGCGCGCTCCGGCAACAGCTCGACGCGGGAGGCGACGCGCGTTCGCTGCTCAATCAGGTGGACATGTTCGTGGGGACCTCCGCGGGCGCGTTCAACGCGGCCTTCTTCGCGCGCGAGGAGAACCCCGACGCCGCCCTCGACAAGTGCTTGCAGTTCTGGGGCGAGGTCGTCGCCATGAACAAGAAGGGCGTGTCGCTCGGGCGCACGCTGAAGGCGCTGGCGGGCCTCAGCTCGTTCCTCGACTCCAATTACATGCGCGACTTCTTCTGCAGCTACTTCGGCGCGACGCTGCGGCTGGGAGACCTCAAGCGCAAGGTGGTGATTCCCACCTTCAAGCTCGACGGCCAGCGCAAGGGCCTGCGCACGTGGAAGGCGAAGATCTTCCACAACGTGGACCCCGACAACCCCCGGGAGCTCGACGAGCGCGTGGTGGACGTGCTGATGCGCAGCGGCTCGCCCCCGCTCTCCTATCCCATCTACCAAGGGCTCCAGGGGGAGGGCAGCGGCTACGTCGACGGCGGCATCTATGCCAACAACCCCTCCCTGGTGGGCGTGGCCCAGGCCATCCGTGACCTGTCGCGCCGCAACAACCAGGACCAGGTCGACACCCTCGTCGCGGACCCGCCCAGCATGGACGTCATCCTCCTGCTGTCCATGGGCAATGGCGTCATGTCCAGCTACCTCGAGCCGGCCTTCCACGGCGGCATCGCCAACTGGGGCTTCGCGCGCTGGTTGCTCGACACCAGCTTCCCCATGGTGCTCGTGAAGATGCTGATGGAGGCGGGCTCGGACGCCGTGCACTACCAGTGCCGGATGATCCTCCGGAAGAAGTACTTCCGGGTGAACCCCGTGGTGGAGAAGCGCCTGTCCGCGTACGACCTCCAGCAGGTGGAGAAGGTGCTCGTCCAGGTCCTGGGGCAGCAGTCCACCATGGAGCAGCTCCAGCGCGCGCAGCACTGGCTGCTGCGCTCCGGTTGGCTCGTCGAGCCGCAGCCGGGGACGCAGCCCGGCCAGCCCACGCAGCTGGGAGCCTGAGGCGACCATGGACCCTGCATGGAATGGAGGCCCGCCATGACGCGGCTCATTCTCGTCTCGGGACGGGGGGGCGCGGGCAAGACGACGGTGGCGGCGGCGACCGCGCTGGCCGCCGCGCGTCGGGGGACGCGGACCCTGGTCCTCTCCTTCGACGGCTCCCGCGACCTGGGCGCCGCCTTCGGCCTGGAGCCACCCGATGCCTCGACGCCGTCGGGGCTGCCCGTCGCGCTCGACGAACACCTGCACCTGCTCGAGGTGGACGCCACGTCGGAGCTGCAACGGGGCTGGGGCGGAGGCCGGGGCGATGTCGCGGTCCTGCTCGGAGGAGGCTGGGAGGGCGTGACCTCGGAGGAGGTGGCGCTCGGGCCTGGCGTGGACTCGGTGGTGACGCTCGCGCGGCTGGGAGAGCTCACGCGCGAGCGGCGCTACGAGCTCATCGTCGTGGACGCGCCCTCCACGTCGGGCGCCTTGCGCTTCGTCGCGGGCGCCGAGTCCATGGGCTGGTTCACCCGGCGGTGGAGCAGCCCCTCCGGCGCCATGCGACGCCTGCGTCCTTCGCGCGTCGACCCGGAGGGCGTCGCCGCGCTCCAGGGCGCGCGCGACAGGCTCATGGAGGTGGACGCGCTCCTGCGCGACCCCCAGTCGACGACGCTGCGCTGGGTGACGAGGGCGGACGCGAGGGCGGAGCAGGAGTTGCGCCGCGCCAGCACGGCCTTCGGACTGCAAGGCATTGCGTTGGATTGTGTCGTCATCAATCAGCTCGTACCCGAGGGCATCGTGGCTTCCCCTCGGGTGGAGGACTTCCAGCGACTGCTCGGCACGCTCCCGGTGGTGGGGCTCGCCCGGCAGGAGCGGGAGCTGGTGGGAAGGGACGCGCTCGACGCGTTCGCGAACCAACTCTATGCGGGCGAGGACCCCGCACGGTTGATGGCGAACGGGCCCGCCTCTGGCTTCGGCAAGGACGCGGTGGATGCGTATAGACTCGAGGTGCGGCTGCCATTCGTGAACAAGGAGGACGTGAACCTCTCCCGTCGCGAGGCGGAGCTGGTCATCCAGGTCGGGCCTCTGCGTCGCAATGTCTTGCTTCCCAGAATGATTGCTCAGCTTCCCACCGCCGGTGCGCGGATGGTGGGCGATACCCTGGTCGTGGATTTCAGAAGAGAAAGGAACGCGTGATGACCTCGAATGACAGACGCCTGCCCAGGGGGTTCTTCCGTCTGGAAACCCAGCCAGAGGAGGGGGCCCGCATCGCGGACATCGTCGATGCCGTGATTCCTGGCGGCAAGGGCTTCGTCCAGCAGCTCTTCCGGGCGAAGAAGGACGTGCTCCAGGCCTTCACCCACCTGCTGCAGGCGCAGGTTCGCGAGCTGGAGGACATCGACACCGCCATCAAGGACAGCGAGGGCGCCGACGCCCCCTCGGCCCGGAGGGAGCCGAACCTGAGTCCGCGCATGCGGACCATCAAGGAGATGATGCAGGAGGCGAGCGCGAAGTGGCGCGAGCAGGCGCCCAGGCCGGGGGCACCTCCCGCCCAGGAGCCCCCCGCCCAGGGCGCGCCTCCGCCTCCCCAGCCGGGAGGCACCTCCGGGCCGGAGAAGTTCAAGCCCACCTAGTCCGTGGGCGTCGTGTCATCCGCGTAGTGCATCCACGAAGTCCCCTCGGCGACGAGGCGGGCCCTGGCCCGCTTCGCCCGAGGTCTCGTTCAGGAGGCAGTCGCGATGGACCAAGAGGGACAGGGACGCAGCCTCGCGGAGCGGCTCGCCGCGCTCACGCCAGAGAAGCGGGCGCTGCTCGAGCTGGCGCTGAAGGCGCGGCAGCAGGTGCGTCCGTCGGGAGCCTCCGCGGAGTCGCAGGGCGCGCGCCTCGCGCTCGAAGCCGTCTTCCAGGCGGAGACCTACTCGACGCTGGCCCCCTTCATGGAGGTCGCGCCCGTGTTCTCCTGGCTCCTGGCGGCCCAGGGGCAGGCGTCGCCATCCCAGGTGGCCTTGCTGGAGGACGCCCACCGCGACCTGCGCGGCGCCTTGTTCCGCTCCGTGGACCTCGCGTCCGGCGGCCGCTTCCTGGGGCTGGGCGTGGGCGAGGGCCGGGAGCTGGTGGCCCTGGCGGAGCGCGCTCCCGCCGCGCGCATCGTCGGGCAGGCGTCCTCGCCCGAGGAGCTGGTGGCGGCGCGCGCGCGGGTGCGGGCGCGCGGCCTGCAGGAGCGCGTCGACGTCGTCAGTGGCCCGTTGGAGGGGACGTTCGACGTGGCCTTCGGGCTGGAGGCGCTCCGGAGGACGGAGTCCCGCGCGGCGCTGTTCGCCGCGCTCGGGAGCGCGGTCCGCGACGACGGCACGCTCGTGCTGGGCGACGTGTTCCTGCGCACGGCCCTGTCCCTGCCCCACCTGGACCGTCTCTCGCTGCCCCTGCTCGACGAGTTCGTCGAATGGTTGGGGGACACCGGCTTCGAGGTCGTCGACTGCGTGGACGCCGCGCGGGAAGTGGGCCAGTTCCTCCATGCGCCCGAACTGGACGCCAACCTCTCGCACCTGGGCTGGGAGGAGGGCGACACGCGGGTGGGGGTCGCGCGGGCCTACGAGACGCTGGGGGGCCTGCTGCGCGGGGGCGCCGCGGCCTACCTCCTGGTGACGGCTCGCAAGCGAGGCGACGCCGACCGCGGAGCGCGGGATGCGCGCAACCGTGAGCGCCTGTCTCGGCCCCAGGCGTTCGGCGACCTGCCCCACACGTGGCTCTATGCGCCGCGCTGGCGCCCCGCGCCTGAACCGCTCGCTTCCGACCCCGGGCCCCGGTCCGCGTCGTCGACGGAGCCCTGTCTCATCTTCACCGATGACGCGGGCGTGGGAGCCGCCCTCTCGCGGCTCGTCGCCGAGGCCGGGGGCCGCTGCGTCCTCGTGCATCGCGGCGAGTCCTTCCGACAGGAGGACGCGGGGCGCTTCACGGTGTCTGCGCGCAACCCGGAGGACTTCCTCTCCCTGGGGAAGGCGCTGGCGAAGGAGGGGCTCGCTCCCTCACGGGTCGTCTACCTGTGGGGCGTGGACGTGCCGGTCCCCGATACGCTGGGCGTCGGCGCGCTCCAGGATGCCGCGTTGGACGTCTGTGGTGGCGCCCTGTATCTCACGCAGTCCCTGCTCCAGCGCGGCGCGGGCCCGGGGACGTCCACGTCGCTGTGGGTCGTCACGCGGGGGGCGCAGCGCCTCGACGACGCCGAGGAGGTCCCGGGACTCCTGGGCTCGCCGCTCTGGGGCGTGGGGAAGGCCATCGCCTACGAGCACCCGGAGCTGGACTGCCGCCGGGTCGACCTCGATGCGCGCGGAGGCGTGGAGGCGGAGGCCCGGAGCCTGTGGACGGAGCTCGGCGCGCGCGGGCGCGAGGACCAGGTCCTCCTGCGGGAGGGGCGTCGGCATGTCCTGCGCCTCGAGCGCCACCGGCGGTGGGACTGGGAGGGCGCGAGCCGCTTCCAGCTCCGTGGCGACGCCACCTATCTCGTCACCGGAGGGCTCGGGGGACTGGGGCTCCAGGTCGCGCGCTGGATGGTCGAGCGCGGCGCTCGCCACCTCGTGCTCCTCGGGCGAAAGCGCGCCAGCGAGGTCTCCACGCGGGAGGTGGGGGAGATGCGCGCGCGGGGCGCCAGCATCGTCTCGCTGGCCGGCGTGTCCGTGGACTCCGACCTCGACTTCGTGATGGCGGGCATCTCCAAGCGGATGCCGCCCCTGCGCGGCATCATCCACGCGGCCACCGAGGTCGACGACGGCATCCTGGTGCACCAGACGCGCGAGCGGTTGGGGCGGGTCTTCGCGGAGAAGGTCGGCGGCGCCTGGAACCTGCATCGCTGGCTGGCGGGCGCGCCCCTGGACTTCTTCCTCCTGGTGTCCTCCTCCACGTCGCTGATGGGCGCCTCGGGGCAGGGCAACCACCTGGCGGCCACGGCCTTCCTGGACGGACTGGCGGGCTATCGCCGCGCCCGGGGACTGCCCGGCCAGTCCTCGAGCTGGGGCGCCTGGGCCGCGCCGGACGATGTCGCCGCGCGGGAGCTGGAGGCGCGCATGCGCAAGCGCGGCGTGGGGATGGTGCCGCTCGAGCAGGCCTTCACCGTGCTGGCGCGGGTGTTCGGCCCCGTGCCCGACGTGGTGGGGGTGATGCCCATCCACTGGCCCACCTTCCTGGGGAGCCTCCCGGGCGACGACACGCCGCCGTTGTTCTCGGACTTCGCCGGGGCGGCCCGGAAGGACCGCGAGGACGGCGGTCGGCGCGAGCTGATGCGGCGCGTGCGCGGCGGCCCCCGCGACGAGGGACAGCGGGCGGTGCTCGCGTGGTTCCAGGCGCAGGTGGCCCGTGTGTTGGAGCTGGGCGCGACCCAGCTCCCGGAGCCCGAGCAGACGCTGCACGAACTCGGGCTCGACTCGCTGATGGGCGTGGAGCTGAAGAAGCACATCCACGCCGAGCTCCAGGTCGACGTGCCCCTCCAGGCCCTCCTCGAGGGGCGCAGCGTCGGGGCGTTGGCGGAGTCGCTGTACGAAGCGTTGCGCTGAGTCTCGATAACGGGGGTGGAACGTGTCTGGTGATTGCGTTCAGGTCCGCTTCGTCGTTGCGCCGTTCCTGCCGGAGCATCAACCCGCGCTCGGGGTGAGCACGCTGCTGAGCGTGCTCCAACGCCAGGGCATCCACGCGGACGTGCGCTACCTCAACGTCCAGTTCATGCGCCAGATTGGCTGGGAGCTCTACTACTACCTCTCGTATGCCACCCCGCCGGAGATCCTCGCGGGGGAGATGGCCTTCCTGCCCGCGTCGCCGGACCTGCTGTTGGGGGAGATGGTCTTCGCCCCCGCGCTGTGGGGAGACGCCGCGTCGAACTGGGAGGAGTACGCGGACCGCCTGACGCCGCTGCTGGAGGTGAAGCAGCACTCGGAAGGCGCCACGTCCGGGGGCGCCCGGCGCGAGCAGGCGCTGCACTGGGGGCGGGCGCGCGAGCTCATCCGCCAGCTGCGCGAGGACAGCCCGCGCATCGTCCGGCAGTGGGCCCAGGACATCCTCCGGGACGCACCCCGCGTCATCGGCTTCACGTCGACCTTCCAGCAGAGCGTGGCGTCGCTGGCGCTCGCCAAGGAGCTGCGCCGGCTGCGCCCTCCCGGGGAGCTGACGCTCATCATGGGCGGCGCCAACTGCGAGGCCGACATGGGCAAGGCGATCGCCGACAACTTCCCCTTCCTCGACCACGTCGTCTCGGGGGAGGGCGAGGGCGTCATCCTCGACCTGGTCCGGAGCGTGCTGGAGCCGAAGGCCCGGCCGCTGCCGCGCTACGTGGCGGCGCCGCAGATCGAGGACATGGACTCTCTGCCCATGCCCGACTTCGACCACTACTTCGAGGCCATCAAGGACATGCCCATGGCCAAGCGGGCGAACCTCACGGCCGAGTCGTCCCGGGGCTGCTGGTGGGGCGCCAAGGCGCACTGCACCTTCTGCGGCCTGAATGGCTCCGGCATGGCCTACCGGAGCAAGGACCCGGGGCGCTTCGTCCAGGAGCTGCGCACGCTCGCCCGGCGCTACGGCTTCAACTTCTTCATGATGGCCGACAACATCCTGGACCTGAAATACATCAAGTCGGTCTTCCCGGCGCTCATCACGCAGGGCGACGAAATCACGATGTTCTACGAGACCAAGAGCAACCTCCGGAAGGAGCAGCTCGAGCTCATGGTCGCGGGTGGGGTCTCCGAACTCCAGCCGGGCATCGAGAGCCTGAGCACCTCCATCCTGGACCTGATGGACAAGGGCACCACGCGGCTCCAGAACATCCAGCTCATCAAGTGGTGCGAGGAGTTCGGCATCAACGTCAACTGGAACATCCTCTACGGCTTCCCCGGCGAGGCGCCGTCCGAATACGAGGACATGGCGCGGCTCATCCCCACGCTGGCGCACCTGCCCCCGCCGGGAGGGTGTGGACGCATCCGGTTGGACCGCTTCGCGCCGTACTGGAAGACGCCGGAGAAGTACAACCTGAGGAACGTCCGCCAGAAGTGGTCGTACGACTACGTCTACGCCGCGCTGCCTCCGGAGGAGCGGACCCGCATCGCCTACTACTTCGACTACGACCTAGAGGGAGACCTCGACCCCCGGGAGTACCTCCAGGACACGTTGAAGCGGACCGAGCAGTGGCGCGACGGCTACAGCCGGGGCGTCACGCTGGAGGTGCGCACCGGGGACGGCCCCGCGCGCGTGGTGGACACCCGGGACGGGACGACGAAGGAGACGCCGCTCACGGCGGACGGGGCCCGCCTGTTGAAGCTGCTCGACTCCATCCAGAGCGGCAAGGCCGCGCTCGCGAAGCTGAACGAGGAGCGCGAGGGCGGGCCGCTGGCGGAGGGGGACTTCGAGGCGCTGCTGGAGCAATTCCTCGCGCGCGGGTGGGTCATCCGCGAGGGGGTCCGGCTGTTGAGCGTGGTGCTCGACCGGATGGAGCGCCAGCGCATCATCGACCTGAAGATGGCCGCGCAGCTCGGCACCCTGGACTGGGCCCGGCTCGGCGCCTCGCCCGCCGTCGTCCCCGAGCCCGCTCGCGCCGTGGCTTCCGCCCGATAGGAGGAAGCCATGGCCGACCATGAATCGAACGGCTCCTCGTCCGAGGAGCTGACGCCATTGCAGCGCGCGGCCCTGGCCATCAAGACGCTCCGGGCCCGGGTGGACGCGCTGGAGCAGGCGCGCTCGGAGCCCATCGCCATCATCGGCATGGGGTGCCGCTTCCCTGGAGGCGCGGACAGCGCGCGTCAGTACTGGGAGTTGCTGCGCGAGGGAGTGGACGCCGTGGGGCCCGTCCCCGCGGACCGTTGGGACGCGGAGTCCTATTTCGCCCCGGACCCGGATGCGCCCTGGAAGATGGTCGTGCGCGAGGGCGGCTTCCTGTCGCAGCCCATCGCCGCGTTCGACTGCGAGTTCTTCAACCTGTCCCCGCGCGAGGCCAGCTACGTCGACCCGCAGCAGCGCCTCATGCTCGAGGTCTCCTGGGAGGCGCTGGAGGACGCGGGCATCGCCCCCGGCTCGTTGGCGGGCAGCGACACGGGCGTGTACGTCGGCTTCCTCAGCAGCGACTACGGGCGCGTGCCCTTCAACGCGCTGCCCACCCGCGACCTGCCGTACATGGGGACGGGGAACGAGCTGAGCTTCTCCGCGGGCCGCGTCTCCTACGTCCTGGGGCTCCAGGGGCCCTCCATGGTGGTCGCCACCGCCTGCTCCTCGGCGCTCGTCTCGGTCCACCTCGCCTGTCAGGCGCTGCGCCAGGGGGAGTGCTCGCTCGCGCTCGCGGGCGGGGTGAACCTGGTCCTCCATCCGGACAACAACATCGTCCTGTCGAAGATGCGGGCGCTGGCGCCGGACGGACGGTCGAAGACGTTCGACGCCTCCGCCAACGGCTACGGTCGGGGCGAGGGTTGCGGCGTGCTCGTGCTCAAGCGGCTCTCGGACGCGCGGAGGGATGGCGACCGCGTGCTCGCCGTCGTGCGGGGCTCGGCGGTGAACCACGATGGCCCGAGCGGCGGGCTGACGGTGCCCCACGGGCCCGCGCAGGAGAAGCTGCTGCGCAAGGCGCTGCGGTCGGCGGGGCTGGCCGCGTCAGACGTGGGGTACGTGGAGGCCCATGGCACCGGGACGCCGCTGGGAGACCCCATCGAGCTGCGGGCGCTGGACGCGGTGCTGGGCGAGGGGCGGCGCGAGGACGAGCCGCTGCTGGTCGGCTCGGTGAAGACGAACCTGGGACACCTGGAGTCCGCGGCGGGCGCGGCGGGAATCCTCAAGGTCGTGCTGTCCCTGCGGCACGGCGCCATCCCTGCGCATCTCCACTTGAAGAACCCCAACCCGGCCGTGGACTGGGGACAGCTGCGGCTCGCCGTGCCCACGTCGCTGACGCCGTGGCCCGCGGGGCCGCGTCCCAGGGTCGCGGGCATCAGCGGCTTCGGTCTCAGCGGCGTCAACGCCCACGTGCTGGTGGAGGAGGCGCCCCCCGAGCCACCCCGGGCGCCCGAACCCACGCCGCGCCCGGTTCACCTCCTGGCGCTGTCGGCGCGCACGCCGGAGGCGCTGGAGGCGCTGGCCCGGCGCCATGACGAGGCGCTCGGAGGACCGGAGCTGGCCTCCGCGTCCCTCGAGGACATCTGCTTCACCGCGAACACGGGGCGCACCCATTTCCCGCACCGGCTCGCGCTGGTCGCGCCATCTCGAGAGGCGATGCGCGCGAGGCTCCAGTCCTTCCTCTCGTCGAAGCAGGAGGCAGCCATGGCGACAGCGAGTCGCGGCGCGGGGAGTGCCCCGCGCATCGCGTTCCTGTTCACCGGACAGGGCGCGCAGTGGGTGGGGATGGGGGAGGAGCTGTTCCGGACGGAGCCCTCGTTCCGGCAGACGCTGCTGCGCTGCGACGAGGTCCTCGCGCCGCTGCTGGGCCAGTCCCTGCTGTCGCTGCTGTATCCGCTCGAGCGGGACGAGGTGGCTCGCGGTCGACTGGACGCGACGGGGGTGACGCAGCCGGCGCTGTTCGCGCTCGAGTACGCGCTGGCCCGGCTGTGGATGCAGTGGGGCGTGCTCCCGGACTTCGTGATGGGGCACTCGGTGGGAGAGCTGGTGGCGGCCTGTGTCGCCGGGGTCTTCTCGTTGGAGGAGGGGCTGGCGCTCATCGCCACGCGCGCGCGCCTGATGCAGTCGCTCCCCGCCGGAGGGGCGATGGCCGCGGTGTCCGCCGAGCCCGCGCTGGTGGAGGGGTTGTTGGCCCGGTACGACGGGCAGCTGTCGATCGCGGCCCTCAACGGACCTCGCAGCGTGGTCATCTCCGGGCGACAAGGCGCGCTGAGCGACTGCCTCGGCGAGCTCGGCCGCATGGGCAAGCGGGCCACGCCCCTGCGGGTGTCCCATGCCTTCCACTCCGCCTTGATGGAGCCCATCCTCGAGGAGTTCGGGAGGGCGGTGGGCGCGGTGAAGCTGCGTGCCCCGACGATTCCGCTCGTCTCCAACGTCAGTGGCATGGAGGCCGGGCCGGAGATCCTGGAGCCCCGCTACTGGGTGGAGCACGTGCGCCGGCCCGTGATGTTCGCGCGCTCGCTGGAGACGCTGAGCGCTGCGGGCATCAAGGGCTTCCTGGAGGTGGGGCCGCGGCCAACGCTCATCGCGATGGGGCAGGGGTGCATCGCGAACGACGGGACGCGCTGGTGGGCGAGCCTGCGGCCGGAGCGCTCCGACTGGGAGCAGCTCCTGGAGGGGCTCGCGTCGCTCTACGTCGCGGGGGTCCCGGTGAACTGGCGAGGACTCGACGAGGGCCGGGAGCGGCGGAAGGTCTCGCTGCCCTCGTATCCGTTCCAGCGCAGGCGCCACTGGATGGAGCTGTCCGACGCGGGATGGGAGCGGCAGGGTGTCCGCGACACGGGCGCGACGGCGGGCCATCCCCTGTTGGGCAAGCGCCTCGCCTCGGCGTCCCAGGTGTGGCAGTTCGAGTCGCGCCTCGGCGCCGCCGCGCCCGCGTTCCTCCGGGACCACCGCGTCCACGGACAGCTGGTCGTCCCGGGGGCGGCCTACGTGGAGATGGGGCTCGCGGTGGAGGCGTCGCTCGCGGCGGAGGGGCGGGCCACGCTCGAGGACGTGGTCTTCACCCAGCCGCTCCTGCTCCCCGAGGAAGGCACGCGTCGGGTCCAGCTGCTCTTCACGCCCGAGGGGGAGCGCTCGGGGCGCTTCGAGGTGTTCAGCCAGGACGCGCAGGAGGGCGACGCCGAGCCCTCCTGGACGCTGCACGCGCATGGGCGGCGGGTGACCACGTCGCGTCCCGCGCCCGCGGTCGTCGACCTCGCGCGCCTGCGTGCGCGCCTGACCGACGAACTCCCGGTCGAGGCCTACTACGAGAAGCTGGGGCGGGCGGGGCTCGCGTACGGCCCTGGCTTCCGGGCCATCCGGGGGCTCTGGCGCGGCGACGGCGAGGTGCTGGCGCGCCTCGAGCTGACGGACGCGTCGCACGCGGAGCCCCTGCGCCTGGGGCTGGCACCGGCGCTCCTGGACGCCTGCTTCCAGGCGGTGGGCGCCGTACTGGAGGAGTCCTCGGGCGCGACGTTCCTGCCGGCGGGGGTCGGTCGCATCGACCTGCATGTCCCGGGGCGCCGCGAGGCGTGGGTCCACGCACGGGTGACGCGGGACGACGACCCGAAGGCGGGCGGCTACACGAGTGACCTGTCGCTGCTGACGTCGGACGGAGAGGTGGTGGCGTCGGTGGACGGGTTGAGGCTGCGGCGTGTCTCGCGAGAGGTCTTCCTGGGAGCGAGGAGCAAGCACTTGAGGAACTGGCTCTACGAGCTGGAGTGGAGGGAGGCACCCCTGGCCGGTCCGGCGCGCGAAGGCGCTCCCGGAGGAGCGGACCTCGCGCCTCGGTGTGTGCTGCTCGTGGACGAGGGGGGCGTGGGGCGGCGCCTCGCGGAGGGGTTGCGGGCGCGTGGGTGGCGCGTGTCGACGGTGGCCCGGGAGCCGCGGAGTCTGGATGGGGTGCAGGCTCGCGTCGAGCCGTTGCTCCTGGCGAGGGAGGACTCCGCGCCCCTGCATGTCATCGACCTCTGGAGCCTCGATGCGCCGGGCTCGGAGCAGGAGGTCTCGGCGGCGGCGCTGGCGCATGGGACACGCGGGCTCGCGTTGGCACAGGCGCTCGTGCGGGCGCGCGGGGACGTGGTGACCTCGCTCTGGCTGGTGACCCGGGCGACCCAGCCCGCCATCTCCCCCGGGCCCGTCGTCTCGCCCGTGGGCGCCGCGCTGTGGGGCCTGGGCAAGGCCGTGGCCCGTGAGCACCCGGAGCTGCACTGCCGGCGCGTGGACCTGTCGCACGAGTCCTCGCGGGACGAGGTCGACCAGCTCCTCGCGGAGGTGCTGACGAACGAGTCGGAGGACGAGGTGGCGCTGCGTGGCGCTCGTCGCCTGGTTCCGCGACTGGCCCGCAGTCGCCGTGTTCCGGAGGCGGTGTCCGGGTCCGAGCCCCTGCTTCGCGCGGACGGGAGCTATCTCGTCACGGGCGGGCTGGGAGGCCTGGGGCTGGCGGTGGCGCGGCGGCTGGCCGAGCGCGGCGCGCGGCACCTCGTCCTGGTGTCGCGGGGTGCTCCTGGCGCGGAGGCCCAGGCGAGCCTGGCGTCGCTGAGGGAGCAGGGCGTGGACGTCCACCTGCTCGCGTGTGACGTGTCGGCGACCGCGGAGCTCGAGCGGGCCGTGCTCGGGCTCGAGGGGCGGGTGCCACCCATCCGGGGCGTGGTGCACGCGGCGGGCGTCGTCGACGACGGGCTCCTGATGCAGATGACTCCGGAGCGGTTCTCCCGCGTGTTCGCCTCGAAGGTCGCCGGGGGATGGAACCTGCACCGCATGTTCTCGTCGGAGCGGCTCGACTTCTTCGTCCTCTTCTCCTCGGCGGCTTCGTTGATGGGCTCCGCCGGGCAGGCGAACTACGTGGCCGCCAACGCGTTCCTGGACTCGCTGGCCCACCACCGTCGGGGCGTGGGGCTCCCGGGCTTGAGCCTCGATTGGGGGGCCTGGGCGGAGGTCGGCGCCGCCGCGGACCCGCAGCTCCAGCGCCGCATGGAGATGCTGGGCTTCGGGGTGATTCCTCCGGAGGACGGGCTGTCGCTCCTGGAGCGCTCGCTGTCGCTGGCAGGACAGCTCGGCATCCTGCCCGTGGACTGGGAGGTCCTGGGGCGCAGGGGACGGTCTCCGTTGTACGAGGACTTCGTCCGGCAGGCGACCCCGTCCTCGGGCGAGACGCTGCGCGTGAAGCTGGACCGGTTGCCGCCCGCGGACCGGCGGACCGCGCTGCGCGCTCACGTGGGCGCACTGGTGAATGGCGTATTGGGGCGCGCGGTGATGGAGGCGCTGGATCCGGACCAGGGCTTCTTCGACCTGGGGATGGACTCGCTCATGTCCGTGGAGCTGCGCAACGTGCTCCAGCGCGACCTGGGGGTGTCGCTTCCCGCGACCATCGCCTTCGACAACCCCACGGTGAACGCGCTCACGGAACACCTGGCGTCCGAGGTGCTGGGCCTGCGCGAGGAGGTCGCCGCTCCCTCCGCGCCCCGGTTGGAGGAGGACGACCGGGAGCTGGACGCGTTGCTGGCGGACGTGGACGTCCTGGATGACGGCGCCGTGCAGGACATGCTGCGCCGACGGCGCTGAGCGGGCCGCGGGAGAACGCCATGACGACGGAAACCCGACGCATCTCCGACCTGCCACCGCTCAAGCTGGCGCTGGCCGCGAGCAGCCTCCAGCCCAAGCTGGGGCTGGCGCTGAGCGAGCCCATCGCCATCATCGGCATGGGCCTGCGCTTCCCAGGGGGCGCGGACACGCCCGAGTCGTATTGGGAACTGCTGCGCGAGGGGCGAGAGGCCATCTCCCCCATCCCCGCTTCCCGCTGGGACCTCGACGCCTATTACGACCCGACCCCCGGGACGCCGGGGAAGATGTACACGCGACACGGGGCCTTCATCCGGGGCGTGGAGGACTTCGACCCCCAGTTCTTCGGCATCTCCCCGCGCGAGGCCTCCCGGATGGACCCCCACCAGCGGCTGCTGCTGGAGGTGAGCTGGGAAGCGCTGGAGCGGGCGGGCATCGCCGCGACGGACCTCAAGGGCAGCGCCACGGGCGTCTTCGTCGGGATGATGAACGAGGACTTCTCGCACCTGATGACGGACGCCACGCAGATCGACCTGCACACCGCCTCCGGTTCGGGCCTGAGCGTCGCGGCGGGGCGGCTGTCCTACAGCCTGGGGCTCCAGGGCCCGACGATGGCGGTGGACGCCGCCTGCTCGTCGTCACTCGTGACGGTGCACCTGGCCTGTCAGAGCCTGCGCACGCGCGAGTGCGACCTGGCGCTGGCGGGGGGCATCAGCCTCATCCTCTCGCCGCTCACCTCGGTGGTGAACTGCGCGATGCGCATGTTGTCCTTGAAGGGGCGGTGCAGCACCTTCGACGCGGGAGCGGATGGCTTCGTCCGGGGCGAGGGCTGCGGGATGCTCGTGCTCAAGCGGCTGTCGGACGCCATCGCGGACAGGGACCCCATCCTCGCGCTGGTGCGTGGCTCGGCGACCAACCACAGCGGGCAGTCGAGCGGATTGACGGTGCCCAACGGCAACGCGCTGGCGAAGGTGATGCGCGCGGCGCTGAAGTCCGGCGGCGTGGAACCGGAGCAGGTCGAGTACGTGGAGGCGCATGGCACGGGGACAACCATCGGCGACCCCATCGAGATGGAGGCGCTGGGGCGCGTCTTCGGGCCCGGGCGCCGTCCGGACGTGCCCCTCGTTGTCGGCTCGGTGAAGACCAACATCGGCCACACGGAGGGGGCCGCGGGGGTCGCGGGCATCATCAAGGTCGTGCTCGCCCTCCAACACGAGCTGCTCCCCGCGCACCTGAACCTGGAGACCCCCAATCCCAACATCCGCTGGAGCGAGCTGCCCGTCGTCGTCCCCCGGGTCTCCAGGCCGTGGCGACGAGGAGGGCGTCGACGCATCGCGGGAGTCACCGCCTTCGGCTTCAACGGCGCGAACGCGCACGTGCTCCTCGAGGAGGCTCCCGCCGTGGAGTCCGCGTCGCGCGAGGCCTCCTCACCCCACGTCCTGGCGCTCTCCGCGAAGTCCGCGCCCGCGCTCCGGGAGCTGGCGGAGCGGTATGCGCGGTCCTTCTCGGGGGCGGGCACGGCGTCGCCCTCCCTGGGCAGCGCCTGCTTCACGGCGAACACGGGCCGTGTCGCGTTCGCCCATCGGCTGGCGCTGGTCGCCTCGAGCACCGAGGAGGCCGGGGCGCGACTCGCGGCCTTCGCGCGCGGAGAGGTCTCCACGGGCCTCTGGACGGGCTCGGGCCGCCAGCGGCCCCGGCTCGCGTTCGCGTTCGGAGGGTGGCCGCGGCGGTGGCAGCGATGGCCGAGCGCGCTCTTCGCCGCGGAGCCCGTCTTCCGCGAGGCGGTGCTCCGATGCGAGCGTGTCCTCACGCGCCCCTTCATCGAGACGCTGTTCCAGCCCGCGTCCTCCGAGGCGTTGGCGCTCGGGCCGGGGCTCCTGCTTCCGGGGTGGTTCGCGGCGCAGTGCGGCCTCGTCCACCTGTGGAAGGCGTGGGGCGTGGAGCCCACGGCGGTGCTGGGGGTGGGGAGCGGGGAGTTCGCGTCGGCCTGTGCCTCGGGCGTGCTCGCGTGGGAGGACGGGATGCGGCTGGTGGACGTCTTCGCCGAACAGGTCGAGCGCGCGGCGCCGGGCCTGGAGCTGTGGGTCGACGCGCCGGAGCGGCTGGGCCCGTTGGGGGCGTCGTTCTCCGACGTCTGTCTCGTGGGGCTCGGTGACGACGGGCGAGCCGTCTACGCGGGGACCCGTCGCGCCGTCGAGTCGCTCCAGGCGACCCTGCTCCAGCACGGGGTCCGCGCCGAGCCGCATGACACCGCACACGCGCTCTCGCCGGAGGTCTGGCGGGGTGGACTCGAGGCCGTGGTGACGCGGGCGCGGACGATTCCGCACGAGCGACCCCGAGTGCCCTGGTGGTCCTCGCTGACGGGGCGGAGCGTGGAGGCGCCGGGCGCGGAGTCCTGGCGCGGGCCTCCGGCTTCCGTGGCGCGGTGGAGCGAGGCGCTGGAGGGCATGGTGGCGCGGGGCCTGGAGGGCGTGCTCGACCTGGGGCCGGGCGAGGGCTGGGCGACCCTGGGCCAGCGGGGGGACTCCGTCACCCGGCGGGCCTGGATTCCCTGCGCGACGGACACGGGCCCGCGAGGCCTGTTGGATGCGGTCGCGGAGGTGTTCGCGGCGGGCGCGGACGTGGCCTGGAAGGAGGTCTACCGCGAGCGTCCCGAGGACAAGGTGGTGCTCCCCACCGTCTGCTTCCAGCGGAGCCGCTACTGGTTCGAGGCGCCGGCGACGGGCAGCGCGCCCGCGACGTCCGCGTCCTCGGGGCTCCTGTCGGGTGACCCCGAGGCGCTCATGGCGCAGCTGGCCCTCGTCGAGCAGCTCTCGGACGAACAGGTCCAGGCGCTCCTCGAGGGACAGGAAGGGAAGGGGTAGCACGCACCGCGTCCGCGGGCCCGGCCCCTCAGGGGCTGGGCGACTGCTGGGCGCGGCAGGCGTACACCATGTCCGCGATGGCGGAGAGGGTCTGGAGGTTCTCGACCCGCAGCGCCTCGGCGGGCACGCAGATGCCGTATTGCTTCTCGATGAAGCCCACCATCCGGGCTGTCTCGAGCGAGTTGAGGATGCCGAGCTCGAGCAGCGGGGTCGACGGGAGGAGGTCCTCCGCTTCGCCCTCGAGGATTTCGTCGGCGATGTACCGGGTCAGACCTTCGAGGAGCTGCGCCTGGTTCATGGTGCTCTACCCCCCAGCGAGACGTGATGGGGGGCAGCAAAGCATGTCCGGCGCGCGCGTCAGGAGGGGGCGCGGGGCCTGTTGCTCACTATTGACGCTCCGGCCCCGCTGCGCGCGCTCAGCCCTTCTTGGCGGCGGGCTTGTTGATGTGGGCGAAGAAGTCGTTGCCCTTGTCATCCACGACGATGAAGGCCGGGAAGTCGACGACCTCGATCTTCCACACCGCCTCCATGCCCAGCTCCTCGTACTCCAGGACCTCCACCTTCGTGATGCAGTCCTTGGCGAGCCGGGCCGCGGGGCCGCCGATGGAGCCCAGGTAGAAGCCGCCGTGCTTCTTGCACGCGTCGGTGACGGCCTGCGAGCGGTTGCCCTTGGCGAGCATGACGAAGCTGCCGCCCTCGGCCTGGAACTGGTCCACGTACGCGTCCATGCGACCGGCCGTCGTCGGGCCGAAGGAGCCGGAGGCGTAGCCCTCGGGCGTCTTCGCCGGGCCCGCGTAGTACACCATGCGGTCCTTCAGGTACTGGGGCAGGCCCTCGCCCCGGTCCAGCCGCTCCTTGAGCTTCGCGTGGGCGATGTCCCGCGCCACCACCATGGGGCCCGACAGCGACAGGCGCGTCTTGATGGGGTAGCGCGACAGCTCCGCGCGAATCTCGCTCATGGGGCGGTTGAGGTCGATCTTCACCACCTCGCCGGACAGGTCCGCGTCCGTCGTCTCCGGCAGGTACTTCGCCGGGTCCGCCTCCAACTGCTCGAGGTAGACGCCGTCGCGGGTGATCTTCCCGAGGATCTGCCGGTCCGCCGAGCACGACACGGCGATGGCCACCGGGCACGAGGCGCCGTGGCGGGGCAGGCGGATGACGCGCACGTCGTGGCAGAAGTACTTGCCGCCGAACTGGGCGCCGATGCCCATGCGCTGGGTCAGCTTCAGCACCTCCTGCTCCAGCTCCACGTCGCGGAAGCCGCGGCCCAGCGTATTGCCCTCGCGCGGCAGCGTGTCCAGGTAGCGCGCGGACGCGTACTTGGCCGTCTTCAGCGCGAACTCGGCGGAGGTGCCACCCACGACGATGGCCAGGTGGTACGGCGGGCACGCGGCCGTGCCCAGCGAGCGGATCTTCGCGTCGAGGAAGGCCAGCAGGCTCTGCGGGTTCAGCAGCGCCTTGGTCTCCTGGTACAGGTAGCTCTTGTTTGCCGAGCCGCCGCCCTTGGCCATGAACAGGAACTTGTAGGCGTCACCGTCCGTCGCGTAGAGCTCGATCTGCGCCGGCAGGTTGTTGCCCGTGTTGACCTCCTTGTACATGTCCAGCGCGGCCATCTGCGAGTAGCGCAGGTTGGACGTGCGGTAGGTGTCGAACACGCCGCGGGAGATGGCCTCCTCGTCGTTGCCGGCGGTGATGACGTACTGGCCCTTCTTGCCCATGACGATGGCGGTGCCCGTGTCCTGGCAGGAGGGCAGCACGCCGCCGGCGGCGATGTTCGCGTTCTTCAACAGCTCCAGCGCCACGAACCGGTCGTTCGACGAGGACTCCGGGTCCTTGAGGATGTTGGCGAGCTGTCCGAGGTGCCCGGGGCGCAGCAGGTGGGCGATGTCCCGCATCGCCTCGCGCGTCAGCAGCGTGAGGGCCTCGGGCGCCACCTGGAGGAAGGTGCGGCCCGCGGCCTCGAAGGTCGACACGTGGTCCTTGGTGAGCAACCGGTAGGGAGTCTCGTCCTTGCCCAGCGGCAGCATTTCCTGGAACTGGAAGTCGGTCATTCCGTGGCCTCGTCGAGGTGTCTACGGCGCGCAGGAGTAGCTCCCTTGGGGGCGGGATGGGAACCAAAAGCGTGGGGAGGGGGAGGGGGCGCCCTTCCCAGGGCGTCCACGAGGTCGCACGGCAGGCGGCGGTGGGGCCTGGACCTGGGGTGAGGGGCGCCGGGGCGGAGGGGGCGGACGGTCGGCTGGTGGTCAGCACCCCCGGCCGACAACTCGCGGAGGGGCCAGGTTGTGCGATGCTGTGGACCCCCGTGGCTCCCACCCCTGTTCAGGCACTGTTGTCCGTCATGCTGGCGCTGGTCGCCGTCTCCGCGCGCGCCGCGGAACCCTCCACCGTCGAGCAACGGGCGCGGGAGGACCTGGATCGTCAGCTCCAGGCCCTGGTGAAGACGCCCCCCCCGGAGGTCCTCATCACCTACGAGGGTCTCCCGGGCGCGGGCACGTCCCGGGGCTACAAGCTGCTGGAGGTGGACTTCCTCCTCAACGGACAGCCGCTCGCCGTCCCGGCGCTGGAGACCATCGGCGCGCCGGGCACGCACCGGCTGGCCGCCCTCAAGGTGGAGGAGGGCTCCTACACGCTCGTCTCGCGTGTCACGTACACCAACGACCAGTGGAACCTCTTCAGCGAGGAGAGCGGCTTCCTCTGGAAGATGACCGCCTCGGTCACCTTCCAGGCCCAGCGGGGGCTGCGCGTGAAGGTCCGGGTCATCCCGGGCATCAACCCCACGGCCCCGGACCCCCGCCTCAAACTGAAGCTGATGCATGACGTGTCCGCGGAGATGACGGCGCCGCTCGCGGACGCCTCGTTGTCGGAGCCGCCCGCCGCGAACCCGCGCGTCGCGACCGCTGCGCCGGTGGCGCCGCCTCCCGTCCTTTCTCCTCCGACGACGCCCACGGCGCCTCCGCCGGTCGCCACGGCGCCGGTCATCCCGCCGCCGCTGCAGGCGCCCCAGGGCCCGGTGGCGCCCGCTCGCCTGTTCTTGAGGGTGCTAGCGGGCAGGAAGCCCGTGGATGCCACGGCGTATGTCCGGGGGGATGGCCCGCCGCAGCAGGTCATCCTCGACAAGAAGGCGCGCAAGCCCGCGCCGGTGATGGTGCCTCCGGGGGAGTACACGGTGGACGTGCTCGCCAAGGGCTTCCTGGCGCAGACGCGTCGGATCACCGTCTCGCGCGAGAAGGCGACCTCCGTGGCCTTCATGCTGACGCGCGCGCCGGTGAAGAAGGGGCAGCAGGCCCAGGTGAAGAACGAGCGCGTGGAGCTGCCCAAGCCGCCGCGCTTCGCGGACAAGCAGTCCGCGCCGCGCAAGGGCACCACGAGCGGCCTGTCCCTCTTGGTGGACATGCTCGTGCGGGACGAGTCGTTGCGGCTGCGCATCGAGGGCCACACCGACAACCGCGAGGCTCCGGCCCCGGCGCGTCAGGCCCTCTCCGAGGCGCGCGCGAAGGCGGTGGTGGAGCTGCTGGTCCGCGAGGGGCTCGACCCGGCGCGCGTCGAGTCCGTCGGGCTGGGGGATACGCGCCCCAAGGCCCCGAACCTGATTCCCCGTGGCCGCGACCTGAACCGGCGCGTGGAGCTGGTGCTGCTGCGCGGGAAGTAGCCCGCTTGCCTCAGCGCCGGGCGTCGCGCGGACCCTGCGCGGGGCTCACCACGTAGGCGCCCGTCTTCGCGTCCACGCGCGTGCGAGGCACCCGCCGGCTCTCCTCGAACTGCTGGTACGCGGGCTGGAGACTTCGCCAGAAGGCGACGAGGTCCGCGTCGCGGCCCGCGCGTTCCTCCAGCTTCGCCAGGCCCTGGGCGGTGAGCCGCCGGGGGAAGATGTGGATGGGCGTGTCCCGCTTCGTCTTCGCGCGCGTGTCCAGGGTCATGAGGTACAGCTCCTCGATGGGCGCGTCCTGGATGGCGATGCAGCCGATGCTCACGCAGTCGCCGTGGACGAAGATGTCCCCGCCGAGCGGGACTCCGGCGCGCTGATGGTGGCGGTCGGCCGCGTTGGGGTAGCTGACGCGGATGGACAGGTGGTAGCTGCTCCACGGGTTGAAGAGGTCGAGCGTGTAGAAGCCCTCCGGCACCTGGAGGTCGCCCTGTCGCCGCTTGGGCCCGAGCTCGCCGGAGGCCGCGCAGAACGGGTATGTCTTCACCTTCGCCAGCGGGCCCCGGGCGGGCCCCGCCCAGACCTCCAGCTCGCGCTCGTGCTTGAAGGCTCGGACGTAGAGCTGCTCCGGGGGCCACGGGACGCCCGCCTTGGCGAACAGGGCGGTGACGGCCCGCATCCGCTGCTTGCGGGCGGTGGCGACGCGATCCCCAGCCGAGGCCGTCATCGACAGGAGGAGCGCGCAACAGGCGAGGAGCATGGACGAGGCGTGCGTCATGCCGCGTGGGACGCTCCTGGCCGCGTGGCCGTTCCCGCGCGCGTGATTCACGGCGTGAAGCGCTCCCGGCGCAGGGGCCGCCATCGGTAGGCGCATTCGGTGAGGTGCAGGACGGAGTCGAGCCGGGCACCCGGCGCGAGCGGCCCCTCCTCGAGGTATTCGCAGTACAGCTCCACGGGGCTGGCGAAGCGGGCGTTCCAGGGCTCCCGGTCGATGGTGAGCACGTAGACGTACTCTCCGGACACGCCCAGCGCGTCGTAGCATTCGACGAGCGGCTCGTGCAGGTCGTCCAACCCGGTCCAGACGCTGCCGGGAGGGGGCTCGGTGCGGGGGCGCGTATCGAACACGCCCACCAGCCGGCCCCCGGGGAAGGCTGCGTCCGGGTCCACCGCGAGCGTGAGCAGCTCTCCCTCGCGCGCCATCACCATCTGGGCTTCTCCGAACGCGTGGAAGCGGAACTCGTCGAGCGCGTTGCCCACCCGTCGCATCACCGGGTCGTTGGTCTCGCTGCGCACGAAGTAGCCGCCCCGGCGCCACTCGCCGCGCGCGTCGCGGTAGCGCACTGCGGCTCGGTAGCTCGCCTGGTAGAAGCACACGCCGAGCAGGGGCGCCACGCCCTGGGGACGCATGTCGCGCAGCGAGGACATCAGCACCTGGACCCACGCGGTGCCCCGGTGCAGCTCGGGCTCCAGCGGCGTGGGCAGCAGTCGGGCGAGTCGCTCCGGGTCCACCGCGTAGTTGAGCGACACGGCCTCCACCCAGTGCGTCTGGACCTGGGTGAGCCATGGGATGGAGGGACACGTCTCCATTCCGGGCGTGCTGGGGCTGACGTCGTAGCGCTGCTCGAGCGCCCGGTGGGCGTCTCTCAGGGCTTCATGGCCGGAGGCGGTGAGGACCCAATGCGGGCGCTCCCGGCTCGCGTAGCCCGGGCCCACCAACCCCTCCAGCGCCTTCGCCGGGTCGGTGACGCCGGCCGCGCCGAGCCGCTGGAGGAGCTCCGCCTCCGCGAGCCCGAGCGGCTCGGAGGCCAGGGCCACCAGCGCCGCGAGCGACTCGGGGCTCATACCAGCTTCGCCTCGCGCGCGCCCGAGGCGAGCCTGCGCAGCCGGGCGCGGTGCAACGCGAGGCCTCCGCCGAATTGCACCAGGAACCAGAGCGCCGCGAGCGCGCCGAAGGCGTGGTCGGGGATGGCCGTCATCACCAGCGACATCCCCGCGAAGAAGGCCGCCACGGCGAACCAGACGCGACCCATGAGCGCGCCCATCATCGAGAAGGCCGTGGCGAAGAGCACGCAGGCCACCGCGGGCATGAACATGGGGGCCAGCCCGAGCCGCCAGTTGATGAGCGCCACCAAAACCATGCCGGCGATGAACGTCGTCCAGATGGCCCAGATCTGCCGCTCGATGAACGAGCGCGCCCCCGCCGACTGGCCCCGCTTCAGGACGAAGATGGAGAGGGCATTGAACCCGAGGACGATGCTCCAGAGGAGCACATAGGGCCCGGGTGCGCGTTGCCCCTGGTCCCATTGCCACTGAGTGCAGGCGAACCCCAGGGCGTTGGTGAAGGCGTGGAGCATCCAGAGGGTGCCCCAGTTCTGGAGCGCCGAGTCATCACGCGCCTGGGACACGACGCGGCGGATGAGTTCGAGGGCCTGGTTGGCTTCGTCGCGGTTCATCGGTGGGCAGTCTATGCGAGCGGAGGGGCTCGCGAGGACCTTGGTGTGCCAGGTCGTGCCTGCCTGCCCCGGTCCGTCGCCCGAGGCGAGCGTTCGCTGGCGCACCAGCGCGTGGTCGGATGGTGACGGGACTGGCGCCGTGTTACCGCCAACGGGACATGGACCCTTCATCACCTTCGCTGTCGAGGTCGTTGCGTCTGCTGGTGTTCCTGTCCGCGCTCGTCGCCGCGTGCTCCGGTGAGTCCCCACCGCCCATCACGGAGGGGGACGTGCGTGGGCCCACGGAGGTGGGGGACAGGCCGGTACCCGGTGAGGCCCAGAAGGACGGCGGAGGCGTGGCCCCGGATGGCGACGGACCGGGCACGGGCGGCGCGGGTGACGCGGGGGGCGCGGACGGGCCGGACGCGGGAGGATGGGATGGGGGCGTGGAGGAGGACGCGGACCCCGTGGCGGATGGGGGGACCGCGGTCGGTGGGCCCGGGGCCGGCGACGCGGGCCCCATTCCCCTGGATGGGGGCACGGTCATCACCTCCACGCTCACGGGGACGCTGACCCGGGCGCGGTCTCCGTATCGCGTCATCGGCGATGCGCAGGGAATCGTCACCATCCCCAAGGGCCAGGTGCTGCGCGTGGAGCCGGGCGTCGTGGTCGACTTCCGGGGGCGCCCCGATGTGTCGCTGGCGGACGTGGACCCCCGCGCCCCTGGCAGCGTGATGAACCACCACAAGGGCCGCGTGGAGCTGCGCGTCTATGGCGGCATCCAGGTGCGAGGCACGGAGGCGAGCCCCATCGTCTTCACGTCGACCAACCCCTATGGCTGGTGGGGCCTCAACTTCTTCGGCGCGCAATCCGTGGGGGATGGCCACCCCGTGTTCGAGCACCTGATCTTCGAGAAGGTGCGCAAGAACGACTACAACGGCGAGAGGGATCGAACGCGGGGCGCGATGTGGGCCTACTACCCGGGCCCGGTGACCATCATCCGCTCGACGTTCCGGGACAACATGGCGGCGGCGAAGTGTGGCGCGCTGGACCTGATGTTCACCGTGGGCTCCCGCGTCGAGGGCAACCTCTTCGAGAACAACCGCACCTCGGACATCGACCGCTTCGGACAGCCGGGCTCCTTCTCGATGGCGGGAGGCGCGGCGATGTGCGTGACGCATGGCCGCGACTCGGTGGTGCGCGGCAACACCTTCCGGGGCAACGTGCTGGAGGCCTTCCGGGGCGCCGTCTACACCAGCCTCGTGCTCCGCCCCCTGCTGCAATGGCCCAATCCCCAGGGCACGTATGACCTGGGCGGCGGCGGAGCGCTGCACTACTTCCAGCCGAACAACGACCTCATCGAGAACAACCTCTTCGAGAACAACACGGTGCTGCAGGGCCCCGCCTCGGTGCTCTACCTGGAGGACCTGGGCACGCGCGCCGTCACCCTGCGCGGCAACCACTTCATCGACAACCGGGCGGGGGCGGGTGGGGTGGTGGTGTGCAACCGGGGCAGCGGCGCCGTGGAGCTGGTGCTGACGAGCGACAATGTCTTCACCCGCAACCTGGTGAATGGCGTCGCCGCACCCCGCGTGACGGGCGACTGCACCACGGGCGCCCAGTAGGCTGCCGGCCTCCGACCCCGTCTCCCCTCGCACCCGAGGACTCGAATAAAGTCCCGAGGGGGCCGTCAGAGTGCGCATCCACCCCACCGGGCCTCGAACTCCCAAGGACACACCCCATGAACTCCCTCTCCTCCTCGCTGGTCGCCGCTCTCCTCCTGGCTGGCAGCGCCCAGGCCCAGACGTCCGTTCGCGACTATGTCGAACGCTCGGCGGACCGGCAGGAACGACGTGACGACCGTCGTGACGACCATCGCGATGACCGCCGTGACGACCGTCGCGACGACCGCAACGACCGCCGCGAGATTCGCCAGGACCAGCGGGCCCTCCGCGACGACCGTCGGGACCTCGAGCAGCTGCGGTCCATCCTGGACCGGTTCGATCGGGCCTGGGCCTCGCGCAACGAGCGCGAGATGCGCGCGGTCGAGAACGCGCTCCGGCATGCGCTCCGGGCGGAGCTGCGCGAGACCAAGCGCGAGCTGTCGGATGCCCAGGCCGAGGCGCGTCGCAGCCAGCGCGAGGTCCGCGCGGACAAGTGGGAGGTCCGCAACGATGCCCGGTGGCGGGGCCGGTCGGCGTTCGCCAGGGGCCAGGAGGCCCGTGACGACCGACGCGACGCGCGCGACGACCGACGGGATGTGCGGACGGAGGCCGCGACGCTGCGCACGCGTCAGGTCATTGCTCGCGAACTGGACGACATCGACGGCATGCGTTCGGGCGGCGCGCTGCACCGCAAGCGCGACCTCATCCAGGAGTTGATCCGCGTGGCCGAGTTCGAGATCCGCCAGGGGCAGCAGGAGCTGCGCGAGGACCACCGCGAGCGCCGCGAGGATCGCCGCGACGGCTGGCGCTGAGCTCGTGGCGACCACGTGGGTCGCCGCATTCGCTCGCCGGGTGACACTTCCTGGCGAGCGCCGACGTACACCCTTCCGATTGCTCGCGGGCCAGCGTTGACTGCGGCCCGTGGGCATCGGGACCCGAAAGAACATCGGCCGGTTGCAGGAGGCGGACGGCGAGGGCCACGTGCTCCACCGCACCCTCAACGGGCTCCAGCTGACGCTGCTGGGGATCGGCGCCATCATCGGCGCGGGCATCTTCGTGGTGACGGGCACGGCGGCGGCCCAGCACGCGGGCCCCGCCATCGTCCTGTCCTTCGTGCTGGCAGGCCTGGGCTGTCTGTTCGCGGGGCTGTGCTACGCGGAGTTCGCCTCGATGATTCCGGTGGCGGGCAGCGCGTACACCTACGGCTACGCGACGCTGGGCGAGTTGGTGGCGTGGATCATCGGCTGGGACCTGATGTTGGAGTACCTCTTCGCCTCCTCGGCGGTGGCGGTGGGCTGGTCCGGCTACTTCACGTCCTTCGTGCGCGACTACCTCCACTGGCACCTGCCGGACGCGCTCACCAACGCCCCCTTCGAGACGCGGGCGGGTTCGCTCGTGCCCCAGGCCACCGGCGCGCTCGTGAACCTGCCCGCCGTGCTGCTCGTGGCGCTGCTCACCACGCTGCTGGTGGTGGGCATCCACGAGTCGGCCCGGGTCAACAACGTCATCGTCTTCCTCAAGGTCTCCATCGTCCTGCTGGTGATCGGCTTCGGGGCGTTCCACGTCGACACGTCGCACTGGCGGCCCTTCATCCCTCCGAACACGGGGCGCTTCGGTGAGTTCGGGTGGAGCGGGGTGCTGGCGGGGGCGGGCGTCATCTTCTTCGCCTACATCGGCTTCGACGCCGTCTCCACCGCCGCGCAGGAGACGCGGGACCCGAAGCGGGACCTGCCGATGGGCATCCTCGGGTCGCTGCTGGTCTGCACGGTGCTCTACGTCCTCATGGCCGGGGTGATGACGGGCCTGGCGCCGTACTCCACCTTGAACGTCCCGGAGCCCGTCTACGTGGCCATCTCCCGAGGTGGGGCGGCGCTGGCGTGGCTTCGCCCCATCGTCGGCCTGGGGGCCGTCGCGGGGCTGGCGTCCGTGGTGCTGGTGATGTTGTTGGGGCAGCCTCGTGTGTTCTTCGCCATGTCCCGGGACGGGCTGTTGCCGCCGGTGTTCGGTCGCGTCCACGGGCGCTTCCGCACGCCGTATGTCTCCACGCTCATCACCGGGGGCATCTCGATGGTGGTCGCGGGCCTGTTCCCCATCGGCTTGCTGGGGCACCTGGTCTCCATCGGCACCCTGTTCGCGTTCATCGTGGTGTGCGCCGGCATCCTGGTGCTGCGCCACACCCGGCCGGACCTGCCCCGGCCGTTCAGGACGCCCTTCGTCCCGGTGGTGCCGGTGCTGGGAATCCTCACCTGCGGCGCGCTGATGCTGGGGCTGGGGCTGGAGACGTGGCTGCGGCTCGTCATCTGGCTGGCCATCGGCCTGGTCATCTACTTCGCCTATGGCCGCAAGCACTCGAAGGCCGCGCGGGAGGAGGCGGCCTCCGCGGAGCGTGACGCCCCCAGCCCGCTCAGGCCGCCCGGAGCGTGACGGGGAGCGTCGCGGGGCCCCGGACCACCAGGGTGCGATGCCAGGACATCGGTTCGGCCCCGGGCTCGAGCCCCCCACAGCGCTCCAGCAGCGCCTCCAGCACGAGCCGCCCCTCCATCCGGGCCAGCTGCATGCCCAGACAGAAGTGGATGCCGTGTCCGAAGGGCAGGTGGTGCGTGCCGGGGCGGTGGAGGAGGAAGCGGTCCGGGTCGTGGAACACGCTCTCGTCGCGGCAGGCGGAGCCCACCAGGGCCAGCACCGGGGCGTTCTTGGGGATGCGCACGCCGCCCAGGTACAGCTCCTGGGTGGCCGTGCGCAGGAGGGCCTGGGCGGGAGGCTCGAGGCGCAGCACCTCGTCGAGGAAGGCGGGGATGAGGTCGCGCTCCGCGCGCAGGCGCCCGGGCAGCTCCGGGTGCAGGGTCAGCAGGTGGATGGCGGAGCCCAACAGGTGGACGGTGGACTCGATGCCGCCCACCAGCAGCAGGGCGGCGAAGGCGAGCAGCTCGTCCCGGGTGAGGGCCTCCCCCTGGATTCGCGCCTGGAGCAACTGGCTGAGCACGTCCTCGCCAGGGGACCGCTGCCTCGCCGCGAGCAGCTCGCCGAAATAGCCTCGCACCTCCGTCACGGCCTCGCGGGCGATGCGCTTGCGCTCGTGTTCATCCGGGCGGACGGTGGTGACTCCCCCGGTCATCAGGTCCGCCCAGCGCTTGAGGTGCTGGCGCATGGCCGGCTCGACGCCGAGCAGCTCGCCCATCACCTCCGTGGGGAGGCGCAGCGCCAGCGACGGCATGACGTCCACGGAGCGGCCCAGCGGCAGCTGCGCCACCGCGCGGTTGGCCAGCTCCCGCACCCGGGGCTCCAGCCGCGCCATGGCGGGGGCGCCGAAGACACCCTGGATGAGTCCGCGCAGGCGCCCGTGCTGGGGCGGGTCCAGGGCCAGCATGGACTCCGAGAAGGGATTGCCTCCCAGCCACTCCGGATTCGTGGCCACGCCGAAGCCGCGTGAGGAGAAGAGCTGGGGATGCTTCAGCACGAACATCACGTCTTCGTAACGAGACACGGCCCACATCCCGCCCGGGTCGACCCTGCACACCGGTGCATTGCGACGCATGTCCGCGTAGGCCGGATACGGCGTCGATTTCAGCTCGGGAGTCAGCAGGTTGTATCGGACGTGCATTGTGTCAGCCCTGGCTCGGATGAGAGACGTCGACGGGACGGCCGCGGGGCGGATTCTCGTCTGTGTTTCAGGCAAGTCCACGTCAAACGACGCTCGCGCGCGAATGTCTCTCGTTGGGGTGTCATGCCTTCGCGAATGCATGGCGGCGGACCTCCATGAGGGTGGGAGGGTCGAGCATGACGGGCGGGCGGCCGGGGGCCCATCCGACCCCTGGGCAGGAGGCCGGGGTGGCTGAACGGCGCCTGGGGCGTTAAAGACGGGGCATGTCTTCGGTCAATGGCGGTGGACAGGCTTCGGGGCTCCGGCTGGAGCGGGTGCGAGCGTCGCGGCAATTCGAGGAGGGGCGGTTCCGGAACACCGCGCCCGTGGGCCCCGGCATCCAGGGCAACCCCTTGCCGTTGCTCGGGGAGTACTTCTTCGGTGGCTCTCAGCGGACGCCGCCGGGGCCGTTGCCGGTGGTGGACCCCCGGCCGGTGTGGGCCACGCGGCCGGAGTCCGGCTTCCGGGTGACCTGGCTGGGGCACAGCACGCTGCTGCTCGAGCTGAACGGCGCGCGCGTGCTGACCGACCCCGTCTTCGGCGAGCGCGCCTCGCCCATGTCCTTCGCCGGCCCCCGGCGCTTCCACCCCACGCCGGTGGCGCTCGACGCGCTGCCGGACCTGGATGTCGTGCTGCTGTCGCACGACCACTACGACCACCTGTGCCGCTCCACCGTCGAGGCGTTGGCGAAGCGGCGGGTGCCCTTCGTCACGGCGTTGGGGGTGGGCGCGCACCTGGAGGCCTATGGCGTGGCGCCCGAGCTCATCACGGAGCTGGATTGGTGGGAGCGGGCCACGGTGGGCGGCGTCGGCTTCACCGCCACGCCCGCCCAGCACTTCTCCGGGCGCGGGGTGAAGGACCGCAACCGGACCCTGTGGGCCTCCTGGGTGCTGGAGGGCGAGCGCCATCGCCTCTTCTTCAGCGGTGACACGGGCCTCACCTCCGAATTCGAGGAGATTGGCCGCAGGCACGGCCCCTTCGACCTGGTGATGCTGGAGGTGGGCGCGTTCCACCCGAGCTGGGGTGGCATCCACCTGGGGCCTGAGAACGCGCTCAAGGCCCACGCCATGTTGGGCGGCGGACCGCTGATGCCGGTCCACTGGGGCACCTTCAACCTGGCCTTCCACGCCTGGGACGAGCCGGCGGAGACGCTCGTCCGCATGGCCTCCGAGCAGCAGGTGCGCCTGTTCACGCCGCGCCTGGGGGCGGCCACGGAGCCCTCCCACTTCGAGCGGAGCACGTCCTGGTGGCGCGAGGTCTCCGAGCGTGTCTCCGGGGCGTCGGCTCCCGGCGCGAGGCGCGATCAGACGGGGTGATAGCCCGGGGCTATCAAACCCATCGGAACGATGTGTTGGAACGCGGTATCGGCGATGCGCATCCTTGACCCATCAAGGAGCTCATCACGATGCCTCTCATCGCGCTCGCGGGTGTTGGTTCAGGTGCGTTGCATGCCTTGTCGGGACCCGACCACCTGCTCAGCCTCGCCCCGTTGTCGGTGGGACGGAAGCAGGGGGCCTGGCGGGTCGGCCTGGTGTGGGGGTTGGGTCACGGAGTGGGGACGCTCGTCGCGGCGGCGGTCCTGATGGTCGTGCTGTCGGTGGTGCACCTGGAGTGGGTGGACCAGTGGGCGGAGCGCATCGCCGGACTGGCGCTGGTGGGGATGGGGGTGTGGGGCCTGCGGCGACGACTGGGGCAGGACGGCGGCGCGGCGGGCGGCCGAGGGGTGGCGGTGGTCGGGCTGGTGCACGGCATCACCGGGGCGTCGGCGCTGCTGCTCCTGCTGCCGGTGGCGACGTCGGGGACGGGGGCGGAGCAGGCGTTCTACCTGGGTGGCTTCTCGCTCGGCAGCACCCTGGCCATGTCGGGGCTCACCGCCGCCATCGCGGCCTTCTCGAGGGGGCGCCGGATGTCCGCGGCCTTCAGCCGGCATGTGCCCCGGGTCGCCTCCTCGCTGTCCATCCTGCTCGGTGGGGCGTGGATGGCGGGCGCGGTCTTCTCCACGTCACCGACGTCGGCCTCCAGCGCGACCAGGGCCGCGTCGAGCGCGCCCGCGTCGAGGTCGCGGACGAGCACCTCGGTCTTCTCCTCGACCCAGGCCAGCGTGAGCCGGGGGAAGCGCCGCCTCAGCGCGGGCGCGACGGCCGGCAGCAGGTAGGGTGAGACGGTGGGGATGACGCCGACGCGCAGGGTGCCCGCGAGCGGGTCTCCCACGCGCCGGGACTCCTCCAGCAGGTCATCCGCCTCCAGCAGGAGTCGCCGGGCGCGCTCCACCAGCTTCTCTCCCGCCGACGTGAGCAAGACGCGCCTGCGGTCCCGCTCGAACAGCCGGACCCCCAGCGACTCCTCGAGCAGCGCGAGCTGGGCGCTCAGCGACGGCTGGGACACATGGCACCGCGCGGCGGCCTTGCGGAAGCTCAGGCTGTCCGCCACGGCGACCACGTACTGGAGCTGCCTCAAGGTGAAGGGATGGGGCGCCAGCTGCATGATGGCCGCTGACTATCACGTGACGCGCGGGCCACGAGAGCCCCCGGATGGGAACCCCGGGGCCCCGCGTCGCGTCAAGGGCGCGCGAGCCATCGCGCCGTGGTCTGTCTCACCGCCTGCCTCAGGCGCTCGTCGTCGGTGGGCGCGGGCCAGGGCTGTTCCTGCTCCTCCATCATCCAGCGCGCGTCTCCTGGTGGGGACCAGCGCTCCCTCGCGAGGATGCGCGCGAGCCGCGCGCCGCAGGTCTCGGGGGCTTCCCAGCCGCGCTTCACCAGGGACAGCAGCCATCCCAACGGGCCGGTCCTCGCCCCCAGGTCCGTGCGGACGACGCCCGGGTGCAACACCACCACGTCCAGCTCGGGGTGCGCGGCGGCGACATCCCGCATCGCCAACGCGAGACAGAGCTTGGTGTCGCAGTAGGTCCGGATGCTGGAGAAGTCCTCGCCGGTGGGCGTCCGGTCCGCGTCGAAGCGGCCCTTCACCAGGAGCCCCGCGCTCACCAGCATGATGCGCCGCAGGTGCCCGGCGTCGAGCAGGGGCTGCTGCATGGCCAGCGGCGCCAGGTGGTTGACGGCGAACGCCAGCTCCAGGCCGTCCGGAGTGAGGACGCGTCGCGAGGGCCACACGCCGGCATTGTGGACGAGCGTCGCTCCAGGCTCGGCGACCTCCACGAGCCGCCGCCCCAGCGCGCGCGCCCCTTCGAGCGTCGACAGGTCCCCGGGGACGGAGAGGGCCCGACCGCCCTTCCGCTCGACGTCCGCCACCAGCGTCGAGAGCCGGGTCTCGTCACGCGCGACGAGCACCAGCCGCCTGCCCCCAGGGCCGGCGAGGGCGAGTGCCAGCGCATGTCCGATACCCCGGGACGCTCCAGTGAGAATCAGGTCGCTCATGCCCGGGACTGTGGCACTCCTGTCGCTGAAATTGGAAGAACATTCCAATTCGGGCGCGGACGGCGTCGACCTGGGGCGGGGTGGCGCATAGGGTGGGAGGCATGGGGCCGGCACGGAAAGACGGACAGAAGCGACGCGACGCGTTGCTGGACGCGGCGTTGCGCTGCTTCGCGGAGCGGGGCGTGCTGGGCACCGGCATCGAGGAGATCCGCAAGGCGGCGGGGGCGAGCCCGTCGAGCGTCTACCACCTCTTCGATGGGCTCTCCGACCTGACGCTGGCGCTGCTGGTGCGGACCTTCGAGCGGCTCTTCGCGCACCTGACGGAGCGCGTGCTCCCGGCGAGGACCGCGGAGTCGGTGGTGCTGGCGCTGGTGGATGGGCACCTGGAGTGGATCCTCTCGCACCGCGACGAGGGCCGTTTCATGTACCAGGCCATGTCGTTGGAGCTGGGCGCGGAGTCAGCGAACGTGCTGCTCGCGCGCAAGGCGGAGCTGCTCCAGCCGATCGCCCAGCACATCGCCCCCTTCGTCGCGACGGGCGCGCTGCCACCGTGGCCCATCATCCAGCTGGATGTCGTGTTGCTGGGGCCCAGCCACGAAGCCTGCCGCCGCTTCCTCGGGGGCGCCGCGCTGGAGCCGTCCTGGATGCGCGAACAGCTCCCCCGGCTTGCGTGGCGCAGCATCCGCCCGCGGGGACGCTGAGGGGCGCCGGAATGAAGTGGGCCCGATCAGGGTGTCCTCCTGACCGGGCCCGGGGTGCCGCCATGGATGAGGTCCGCGCGTTTAATCAGCCACCTCAGGATGAAGACCCATGTCTTGCGATTAGACGACCGCCGCGTGAGGAGTTGGAGCGGCGGGCTGGAATTGCACCAGCATCCTGGGGGCTCGGGTGGCCGTGGTCGATCGGACCTGCGACAGCGAATGCTGAGTCTGGAGTGAGAGTCTGAACCTGGGGTGCGTCGCGTCCCCGTGTTGTCGCTTGCCTCGACCGTTGGGCTACCCCGCCGCGAGAAGGGATTGGCGGGGGCAGGATTCGAACCTGCACTGGAGGCGACCGGGGGATGCTTCCGCGTCAAGCTACGGCTGAGTTTGAGTTTGTACTCCTGAGATCAGCGCGACGGAGGCTCAGCCGAAGAGGTAGCCCAGGATGGGGTCCCCGGCCTTCAGCTCCTCGACTTCGACGGCGTTCGCCTCCTCGCGCGCGAACTTGACGGCCTGTTGCAGCTTCTCGACGCGCTCCAGCAGGTCCGCGACCCGCGTCGCGGGCAGCGCGCCCGAGTACTTCACCGTCTTCCAGTACCCGACGACGATGTCCTCGTAATAGACCTCCACCTGCGCGGGGTGCTTCTCGGTGGCCTCGGCCTTCACGTGGTTGCGGGGGACCTTCTTGGTCTTCGCCGTCTGCACCGGCTCGGTCGCCCACAGGCCCTGGGCGGGGTCGGCGACCCACGACTCGGACGGGTCGAGGGTGGGCAGCTTCTTCACGAAGGTGTGCAGGTCCACCAGCTGCTTCTCCAGGAACAGGAGGTACGTGGCGGGCGCGCCCTTGAGCACCACCTTGCCGTCCACGCGCACGTCCGCCCGGGCGTGGCAGTTGGTGAGGTCCTTGGTGGCGGTGACGTCGAAGAGCCGGGAGAGGATTTCCTTCGTCTTCTTCAAGACGTCGTCCGTGCGCACCTGCACGCGCGTGGACTCGGGAGGGAAGCGCTCACCTTCCTCGTCACGGGGCTGGTACGTCCGGGAGATTCCGTTGAGCAGCGCGGGTTTCTGGAGGTCGTGATGGGCCTGGGTCAGCTCCTGCAGGGAGCGATTCTTGACGCCCTTCTCGACGGCGATGATCTGGTTCAGCTTGGGCATGGGCTCGTTCTTCGTCTCGTTCGTTCGGGGCCTGTCGACGCGAGGGCACGCGCGCGACTGACACCTCGAACGAGGCGAACGGCCTCAGTCCGGTCGCCCGTAACCCAGCAGGGTGTCTCCATCGAACTCCGCCACCCACCCGGCGGGGAGCGCCAGCGCGGACAGGAGCGCCGCGCGGCGTCGCAGCAGGGCATGGACGGGGAAGGTGTCGAACGGCGTATCCCCCGGAGTCCCCGGCGGGAGCACCAGCCAGCCGGAGTCCGTTCCCTCGGGGGCCCGGACCCGCGCCAGGGCGACGCGAGGGCTGTCGGCCCACCCGGGGAGCGCGGTGAACGTGTCCGAGTAGCGGGGGAACACCGGGTCCACGCCCACCGTCTGCGTGGTCTCCAGCATCCGGCCCTGGACCCTCAGCGTCACGGTGATGTCGTCACGCCAGTCCTTCATCGGATCGCCATCGAAGTCGGGCTCGGTCACCACCAGCGAGTCGCCGCGAGGGTCCAGCCGCAGGGAGGACCAGCCGAAGCGCAGCGTGCGGCCCGGGATGAGTCCTCCCGGGGGCAGGCGCCCCAGCACCTCCAGCACCCACTCGCCCTGTTCCTCCGCGTCGTCTTCACACATGAGGACCACGTGCACTCCGTGCAGGTGGCGCTCGAGTCGCAGCTCGCCCATCGCCGTGCCTCCTCGTCCCGCCTTCTACATAGGAACGGGAGGCCCGGTCACCGGAGACCTCCGCGCGAGTGTCGGGACGTGGCCTGGGTCAGCACCCCTGGAAGCGAGGCGCCCTCCGGGCCGCCGCGGCGGCGAGCCCCTCGCCCAGGTCCGCGCTGCCGTAGCTCTCCGCCTGGAGTCGGGCCTCTTCCTCGAGCGCGCGCCGGAGCCCCTCGCGGTCCGCGGTCAGGCGGCCCTTCAGGCCCCGCGTCGCCAGCGGCGCGTTCGCGGCCATGGTCGTCGCCAGGGCGCGAGCACGGGACTGGACCTCCGAGGCGGGCGTCGCCTCGAGCGCGAGTCCGAGCCGGACCGCCTCGCGCCCATCGAAGCGGCGCCCGGTGAGCAACAGCTCCGCCGCGCGCTGGGCCCCCGTCCTCCAGGGCACCAACCACGTCGCGCCCATCCCCGGGTGCAGCCCCAGTTGGACGAAGTTGAGCGCCAGCTTCGCGTCCTCGGCGACGATGCACACGTCGCACGCGAGCGCGACGCACAACCCCGCGCCAATCGCCGCGCCTTCCACGGCGGCCACGGTGGGGAAGGGCAGGTCGAGGACGCTGAGGTAGCGCGAGTAGAACTCGAGCATGAACACGCGCGCGTCCTCGAAGGAGGACTGCCGCAGCCGCTCCAGCATCTGGAGGTCACCCCCGGCGGTGAATGCGCCCCCGGCGCCCGTGAGCACCACCGCGCGCACGTCGTCGCGCGCCCGCAGCTCCTCGACACGCGCCCGGAGCGCGATGCCCAGCTCGGGCGTCATCGCGTTGCGACGGGGGGCGTCGTCCAGCGTGAGGGTGGCGACGTGTGCTTCGACTTCGAGGAGGACGCCCGGGGCCCGCGTGGTCATGCGCGGCAGTCTATTCACTCCCGTCCGCCGTCGCGCGAGGAGATGGGGAGTTCACGCGGCGTGGCGCCGGCCCTCACTGGAGCGTCAGCGTGAGCGAGTCCCCCGGCTTGACGTTCAGCTCCTGCTCGGTCTCGTAGCGCCGTTCGCTGCCGATGCCCTCGTCGCCGAACGTGCCGATGACCTCGAAGGCGAAGCCCAGGCGCTCCGCGTCGGACAGGAGGGTGTGGGGGATGACGAAGGTGCGCGTCGTCATCCCCGGCACGGTGCCCAGCCGGAGCTTGCGGGTGGGGCTGCGGACGAAGAGGTTGACGTCCACCTTCTTGAAGCTGCGCACCTCCACCGTCGTCTCGGGCGGCGGCGGCGTGTCGCCTTGTTGCGCCGCGCGCGCCCCCCCGCACGCGAGGGTGAGACCCAGCCACGACACGAGCAGGAGCAGGAGCGGGCGTCGGCGCATGAGACCTCCGGACAACGGGTGCGAGTCCACGGCTGGGGAGGGGCGACGGGCGGGGATCGCCGTCGGACCGCCCGCTCCTCCCCGCCCTAGCTCCGGGGAGCCAGGGGCTCGTCGGTGCGCAGGGACTGGTTGGCGATGCCGGACATGCTCTCCGCCAGCGCCTGCACGGAGCGCGTGGCCTCCTGCGTCTCCTGGACCGTCTTCAGCGTGCGCTGCATCTGGCCCGACAGCTCCTGGATGGCCATGGCCATCTGCTGCGTGCCCGCGTCCTGGGCGCTGACCGCGGCGGTGATCTGCCGCATGCTCGCGCTGGAGTCGCCGATGATGATGGCCAGCTGCTGGAACTGGGCGCTGGAGGTCCGCACCGCGTCCAGGCTCAGCCGCACCCGCTCGTCGCCCTTCTCGCTGGACTGGGCCGCCTCGCGCATGCTCGCGCTCACGCCGTTGAGCACCTCGCGGATGCGGTGCGTGGCGCGGATGGACTGGTCCGCCAGGCCGCGCATCTCCCGCGCCACCACGCCGAAGCCCCGGCCGCTCTCGCCGCTGCGCGCCGCCTCGATGGCCGCGTTGATGGCCAGCATGTTGGACTGGTCCGCCAGGTCCTTCACCGAATCGACGATGCCGGACACCTCGCGCGTGCGCTCGTCGAGCGCGAGGATCTTCCGGGCCATCTCCGACACCTCCGTGCGGATGGCGGCTAGGTCCGACAGCGTGCGCTCCAGCGCCGCCGTGCCCTCGCGGCCCACCTGCTCGGCGCTCTCCGCGGACGCGGCCAGCGAGCTGGCCTTCTCCGCCGTCATCTGCGACGAGCGGCGGATCTCCTTCACCGTCTGCTCGGCCTCCTGGAGCGCCGCCGCCTGACGGCTGACGCCCTCGGTCTGCTGGTCGCTGGTGGAGCGCAGCTGCTGGACCACCGTGGCCAGCTCACCCGCGCCCGTGCCCATGCGCTCGGCCAGGTTGCGCACCTCCTGCTGCCGCTCCTCCAGCTTGTGCGTGTACGCCTCCAGCGACCGCACCACCTGGATGGAGCGCCGCGCGACGATGCCCAGCAGCGACAGCGTCAGCGCCAGGTAGCCCCAGTGCGTGACGTTGCCGAAGTTGGTGCTGATGACGCCGATGACCGGCAGCACCGTCATGAAGGTGAAGAAGATGAGGCCGCTCAGGCCGATGATGAACAGCCGCGCGTCCGGGTTGCCGCGCCACGCCTCGATGCTCGCGATGACCAGGCACACCACCATGAGGCTCAGGGTGAGCGGCAGGAACGGAACCATGAGGCGCTGGCCCGTGCCCAGGTCCACGATGGAGATGAACGCGCACAGCCCGGACATGGCGGAGAAGCCCATGGCCCCCAGCCGGAACCAGCGGCGCTCGTTGTTGAGGATGGCGTCCGACACGAACTCGATGAGCCCCGCCACCAGCAGGAACACGCCCAATAGCGTGCCGCGCGTCCCGATGAGCGAGGCGTTCCACAGCGCCTCCGGCATGCCGCTCAGGCCCTGCATGATGAGGCCGCCGCTGGCGGTGAAGACCGCCAGGCCCGCGAGCATCCGCCGCCGCCAGTGCAGCAGGAACGCCCCGCCCGCTCCCACCGCCACCGAGAGCAGGAGGATGGCCAGCACGAAGGGCGTCTGCCCGTCCCGGGCCACGCTCGCCAGCAGCTCCGCCCGCGAGCCGATTCGCGCGTACTGGAAGATGCCGATGTTGGGGTTGCTCGACTGCAGGCGCAGCAGCAGGCGCGAACCCAGCGCCTCGGGCGGCACCGGGATCAGGTGCCACGTCATGTTGTGGGAGATCTCCCAGCCATCCGGGTTCAGCACGCCGCTCGTGTAGACGCGCTTGCCATTCGAGTAGACCTCGATGGCGTTGGTCACCTCACCCACCAGGAGCGCGGGCTCCGCCCAGGGGCCGTCCGGCAGCGGGACGCTCAGCCAGAGGAACTTGTTGCCGTTCTTGCCCGGAGGCTCCTTGAGCGCCTCCACCTCCTTCCACTCCGCCGTGGCGCTCGGGTCCTGCGCCCACAGGGGAATGCCACCCGCTCCCGCGGGCGAGTCACCCCACCGGTAGCGCCACCCCTCCGACACCGGGACGGGCGCGGTGTTCGTGTCCGCCCGGGCCTCGGGCGCCACCGCGAGCACCAGCAGCAGCGCGCACCCCAGCGAGGCGAGGCGCGAGGCGCGAGCACGCGCGCCAGGAAGTGGGACGGGGCTGTCGAGAAGCGTCGGGATAGGGGGGAAGGCAGCCATGGAGCGCAATGCTCGACTGCCCCGCGATGGCTGTAAATAGCCGTGCATCCCCTGACATGTAGGAAAGGTTTGGGAAGGGGCCACGAGGCGAGGGGAGTGAGCCTTTGTTGACGGGATGCGGCACCCTCAGGAGGGGTCATTCTGACCCGGCATCCCTGGGGTCGGAGGGCGGACCATGGCCTGCGGCGCCCGCCCCCGAGGGTCGTTCCAGAACCTCAGAAGGTGTGGAAGACGCCGCGGACCCCGAGCGTGAACAGCGCATGGAAGCCGTCTTTCACGGCGGAGACCTGGGAGGTCTGGGGGGGCAGGCCGTCGATGGTCAGGGTCTGGTCGCCGGTGCGCACGGTGTAGCTGCCGATGGAGGCGGTGAGCATGGGGCCCACGGCGAAGAAGCGCGCCAGCCGGTAGTCCGCGCCCACGCTCAGGCGCGCGAAGGTGGGGCCCCGGTCCGTGACGGAGGAGTCGAAGCGTGCGGGCAGCGTGGCTCCGGTGGGGAGGGTGACCTGCGTGTCGCCCTTCACGTGGCTCTTGAGGATCTCCAGGCCCACGGCGAGCCCCACCCACGGGTCGAATCTCGACGTGGGCAGGAAGTGGAAGCGCCCCTCGGGGCCGAAGCGCCACTGCGAGTTGTCGCAGTCGAAGTCCTCCGGGCAGGAGATGTCGTTGGTCTTGGTGAAGACCTTCTCCCACGTCCCCCACACGCCCACGTAGAAGCGGGGGTTGATGCGGTAGCCCAGCTCGACGAGCAGGGGGATGGAGATGTGCGCGGCGTCGGTGATCTTCAGGTCCTCCGGTTGGCCGGTGGTGCGCGACGTGCCGTGCTTGTACACGTAGCCCGCGCCCAGGCCGATGTTGACCCCGATGGCCACCTGCGGGCCGGACATCCCGTGGACGGCGCGGACGTCCAGCTCCACCGGCTCCGTGGACTCCGTGGACGCGCTCGGGCGTGTCTGCGTCTCCTGGACCTCCTGTGCGAGCGCCGCTCCGGTGAATCCCAGGGTGGTGACCACCGACAACGTCTTCCAGAGCCTCATGGCCATGCGTGCTGCCCTCCACTACGTAAGCGGGAAGGGCGCGGACGTGAGCAGGCGCGCACCCTCGGGAGAACGCGACCCGGGGGCGAAGCGTCCGGGGACGACAGAACCTGCTGGGTGGTGTTGGCCGCTCACCATCGGACCCCGGGGCGGCCGTCGCCTGGGTGAAAGAGCGGCGGCCGGAGTCCTCCCATCCGGCGGAGCGCCCGTCCTGGATGTCTGCCCTGCATGCGCGTTCGCGCCCCCACCGTTGGCGCGGGCGCACCGCTCACCCCCGCATGGGGAAGGGAGGGGCCGCATGGGACGGAAGACGCCGCGCGACCGAGGTGTGGTGGACGTGCTCCTGGGCCGGCCCTTGAAGAGCACCCAGGAGTCCCACGAGCAGGTGGGCGTCCTGGCGGGCGTCGCGCTGCTGGGGCTGGATGCCCTGTCCTCGGCCGCGTATGGCCCGGAGGCCGCGCTCACGGTCCTGCGTCCGCTGGGCTCCTCGGGCGTGTCCTGGCTGCTGCCCATCACCCTCGCCATCGTCTGCCTGCTGATGGTGGTGGCGACGTCCTACCGACAGACGATCGCCGCGTACCCGCGAGGCGGTGGCGCGTACACCGTGGCGCGCGAGAACCTGGGGCGCCGCACGGGGCTGCTGGCCGGTTCCGCGCTGCTGCTGGACTACCTGCTCAACGTGGCGGTGGGGTTGTCCGCGGGCGTGGGCGCCATCGTCTCCGCGTTCCCCCGGCTGCAGGCCCATACCCTGGGGCTGGCGTTGGGACTGCTCGTGCTCCTGACGCTGGTCAACCTGCGGGGGGCCCGCGAGGCGGGCGCGCTGTTCCTGTCCCCGATGGTGCTGTTCGTCGGCTCGCTCTTCACGCTCGTCGCGGTGGGGGTGTTCCGCGCGCTCACCGAGGGGGTGGGCGTCGCGCCCGTGGTGGCGCCTCCGCCCCTTCCTCCTCCCGCGGCGGGCGTGGGCGTCTGGGTCATCCTGCGGACGTTCGCCAGCGGGTGCACGGCGATGACCGGCGTGGAGGCCGTCAGCAACGCGGTGCCCGTCTTCCGCGCGCCCTCCGTGCGCCGCGCGCGCGTGACGCTCACCCTCATCGTCGCGCTGCTCGTGGTGCTCCTGGTGGGCATCTCGGTGCTCTGTCGCGTCTTCGGCGTGGGGGCGACGGCGCCGTCGGGGCCCGGCTATCAGAGCGTGCTGTCGCAGCTGCTGGCGGCCGTCACGGGGCGAGGCGTCTTCTACTACGTGGCCATGTGCTCCATCCTGGGCGTGCTCGCGCTCTCCGCCAACACCAGCTTCGCGGGCTTCCCGAGGGTGTGCTGGCTGCTGGCGATGGACCACTACCTGCCCGTGGCCTTCGTCCACCGGGGGCGGAGGTTGGCGTACTCGCGCGGCATCCTCCTGTTGTCCGTGCTCGCCGCGCTGCTCATCCTCGCCACGGACGCCGTCACCGACCGGCTCATCCCGCTGTTCGCCATCGGGGCGCTGCTCGCCTTCACGCTCTCCCAGGCCGGCATGGTGGTGTACTGGAGCCGCCATCCGCGAGCACCGGGGTGGCGGTGGCGGCGGGTCGTCAACGGGCTGGGCGCGGTGATGACGGGCCTGGCGCTGGCCATCGTGGTGGTGGCGAAGTTCGCCCACGGGGGCTGGGCCGCGGTCCTCCTCATCCCGCTGGGGGTGATGCTGTTCAGCCGCATCCACGCGGCCTACCTCCGCGTGCGCGACGCGACCGGGTTGCGCCGGCCACTCCAGGCGGAGCCGCGCCATCCGCTGGTCGCCGTCGTACCGATGGGGCGCTGGTCCCATGCCTCCGAGGCGGCGCTGCGCTTCGCCCTGGAGCTGTCGCCGGACGTGCGCGCCGTCCACGTGCGCACCGACGACGAGGACGAGCCCGAGGGGTCGCTCGCCCGGGAGTGGGCCTGGTACGTCGAGCGCCCCGCACGCGCGGCGGACCTGCCCGTGCCGCGGCTGGAGGAGGTGGATTCCCCGTACCGTGGCCTGATGCAGCCCTTGCGAGACTACGTGGAAGCGCTGCTGGCCGAGGACGACCGCCGCACCGTCGTGGTGGTCGTCCCCGAGCTGCTCGAGCCCCGGTGGTACCGCGCCGTCGTGTACGGGCGCCGCTCCGAACTGGTGCGCAGCGCGTTGCTGCTGTCGGGCACCCCGCGTGTCGTCGTCGTCAGCGTCCCCTGGTTCCTGCCTGCTCCGGGGCCACGTGACGTCGGACCCACCCCGCGCGCCGACTGAAGTTGTTGCAGCGCGCCACCTCCGCAAATTTCCGATCCGCCGTTCCGCCGCCGCGACGACAGTGCTCGCGACGCCTGCCCCCGGGCGCGACACGCGCGCCGCGCTTCCACCAGTCACGCGCTTTCTCGCCGTCGCGATTCGAGAATGGGGGGCCTGGGGTGAGGCGTGCCTGTCGTGTGGAAGCGTTTGCCCTGCATGGGCAGACCTCCACCGGAAAGGTCCCCGCGACGCGCGTGGGTGGGCACCGCCCATGCAGGGTTGCTCGCCGCCCCGAACACGTTGAGGAGAAGGGGCGGGAGTCGCGAACGATGAATCACAGATGGTTGGGAGTCCTGCTGGGAGGGGCGCTCTGGACGCCGAGCGTCTGGGCACACGACTTCCGTGCGGACAAGCTGGTCAATGGCGCGAAGCAGGCGGTGGTCAACGACTATCCGGCGACGCTGACCTTCTCGTTCAGCGCGGCGAACATCCACCCGACGCTGCCCTCGATCCTGCTCTCGGCGGTGGACCCGCTGCTGCTGGGGTGCACCTTCTCACCGGCGCCGCCCCAGACGGTCGCCGTGGGAGACACGCTCACCTATACGTGTCCGTTCACCCTGGCGAACCGGGAGGCCTGTCTCGCGCTGGGCGCGCTGGACACGAACCCGTCGACGCCGAACGTGGAGGTGAGCTTCACCAACGTGTTCACCATTGGCTGGGACAGTGGGTCGAGCCAGTCGGGCGTGAACGTGCGGTGCGATCCGGAGCCCCTCCTCCAATGCGACGACACGGTGTTCTTCTCGACCGCGTCCTCTTCCAGCGGAGGCCTGCCGGTGGGACCGTCGCGGCTCTACATCTTCGACCCGACCACCGCGACGCTCGCGCTCCAGGGAGAGAGCGCGCTGCCGTACAACGGCCTCGCGTTCAACCATCTCAACGGCTTCCTGTATGCGATTTCGTCGGATGGGGTGTCGCCGCCCAACTTCGTCAAGGTGGACGCCAAGGGGTCGGCGCAGGTCGTCGCCCCGCTCGTCTCGGGCGCGGCGGACACCGCCTTGTGGGGCGCTGGCGCCATCCTCGCGGATGGTACGTACCTGGGGTTCGAGGTCTCGAGCAACCACATGGTGCGGGTCAACACCACGACGGGTGCCACCATCTCCGACCTGGTGGTGGGGACGCCAGAGACGTTCCGCGTGCGGGACATCGCCGTCAATCCCATCAATGGCCTCATCTATGGCTTCAACTCCGCCACCCAGCGACTGACCACCATCGACCCGCTCAGCGGCGCGTACCTGGACTTCGTCCTTCCGTCGACCATCGATGGCGTGTTGTCGGTGGGCAACTACATGGTCTCCGCCATCTTCACGTTCGATGGGCGGTTGTTCTTCTACGGAACGACGAACGCGAACAACAGCCTGGCGAACACCTTCTACGCGGCGAACCTGGTCACTGGCGCGCTCACCACGATAAAGACGGGCCCGGAGACGCAGTTCGGGGACGGCGCGACCTGTGCCTTCAGCCTGCCACCCGAGGAGAAGCCGGATCCGACCCGGGGCCGGGGCTTCTTCGGCTCGAGCGAGAAGGCGCTGGGCGAATGTCTCGCGCAGGGCCCCATCCGGATGGGAAGTCTAGGACGCGTGGGTTCGGTGAAGGAGGCGCTGGGCGTGTTGTGGGCCAATCCGGAGGTCGCCGCCGATGGCTCGGTTCGCGGCGACCTGGCGAACCTGAAGGTGAAGGTCGCGCGCGAGCTGGTGACGGCCACCTGCAACGAGCGCTTCTTCGGCACCGCGCTGCCCGAGGGCCTGCGCAGGCTGACCGTGTTCGAGGTGCCCACCCGGCCCGTGCTCGAGAAGATGCTCCTTCAGCTGGAGACCTACAACGATTCGGGCATGAGGACGGCGGTGCCGTTGAGCAAGGACATCTGGGAGCTGGACCCGATGTGGGGAGTCGAGAACGCCGAGGAGCCGCGGTTCTGAGAGAGGAAATGGCCATGAAGAGGAACGTGAGATGGGTGGTCCTGGCCGGGCTGTGCCTCGCGGCGGTGCTCGGTGGTTGCAATACGGGAAGCGTGGAGGAGATCGACGACACGCCGGAGGGAGACAGCTTCGAGCTCCGACTGACGGGGAGGGGATCGGCACGGTACGAGAAGGTGCTGTTGGGCGTCGGGCGCATCGAGGTGACGGCCAACGGCGCTGCCGTCCCGTTCCGGCGCGCGAGGGGGACGCGCAACATGGACCTGACACGGGAGGACCACTCCTACCTGCTCGGCCACTTCTACCTGCCCACGGGTGTGGATGAGGCGGAGCTCGTCGTGAACTTCGATGACGTGGGGGCCTACACGGAGGCTGGCGCCAGCGGCCTCATCAATGCCCGCTCGGGGGCGGTCGTCTTCAAGACGAAGCGGGTGGAACTCGAGAAGCGCCGGCACGTCGTCATCGAGCTCCACTTGAACGACAGCCTCTTCCAGGCGCAAGGCGGGCGGGTCCTCCTCCCGGAGACCTTCATCGTCCACTGAGCCCGGGAGGAGGGGGCGCGCGGTGGGGCGTGGCCCGACCGCCGCGCGCCTCAAAGCCAGAGCAGGAGGCCCCCCGCGACGATTCCCAGCAGGGTCGCGCCGAGCAGGAGGTTGCGCGTAAGCGTGGCCCTCCGGGGACGCGGGGCCTCGGAGGGAATAGTGGAGGACTCCGTTGCCCGCCCGCGCGTTGCCTCCGCGTTCGGAGGCTGCCGGGTCGTGGCTGTCCGGGGCCGTGCTCGCTGCGCGGGCTCGCGGGTCGCCACCGAGCCCGAGGTGCGTGCGGCGCGCTGCGCGGGCTCGGGAGACAGCTCGATGACGGTGGCGTCATCGTCGTCATCGTCCGACGAGCTTCCGATGGGGCTCGGGCTAGGGGCCCGAGCCTGGCTCGCGGGGGCGCCGATGGCGGTCGCGTCGTCGTCGTCATCGTCCGAAGCGCTCCCGACGAGGACCGGGCTGGAGTCACGGGCCATCCCTTCGGGGACGCCGATGGCGGTGGCGTCGTCGTCATCGTCCGAAGCGCTACCCACGAGGACTGGACTGTCGGCGCCGGCCTGATGCTTGGGTTTGGCGTTCGCATCCTCGAGCGAAGTGTTTCCGCTGGGAGCGAGGCTGGGACCACGGTCGTGGGTGTCGGCCGTGGTCAGGGCGTTACCGACACTCGAGGCGAGGACGTGCCCCGCGGGGCGTCCGATGACGGTGGCGTCGTCGCCATCGTCGGACGAACTTCCGACGAGGATCGCGCCGGAGGTCGCGGGCGCGAGCCCCGCCACGCCGATGACGGTGGCGTCGTCGTCGTCCGAGGCGCTCCCGATGTGAATCGGGGAGGGCAGGGGGATGCTCGTGGACCGCGCGCTCGTATTGGCGTCGGGGGCTTCGTTCGCAACCACCGCCATCGCGAGCCCCTCGGGCTCCGTTCGTGCCACGGGCGTCGATGTCGCCTCCATCGATGCGCTGAGGGACGCATCGGATGCCGCAAGGGCCGGGGCCTCCTCGGAGATTGGGAGCGGTGCGTCCCGCCGAGTGGAGACCTCCTCCGAAGGCGCGGTGTCGGACGCGGCGTTGAGGGACGGAGACGGAGGAGTCGGGCCCTGTGCATCCCGCGGCTCGGGGACTCCCCCCGCCGTGCCGTGTGCGTGTGAGCGGTGGAGCCGTCCGTTGACCGTGGCCTCGTCATCGTCCATCGACCAGGCGGTGATGCGTGGCTCCAGAGGCGAGGCCGCCACTGGAGCGGGCCCCGCTGCGGTCGCTTCCGGCAGGGAGGGACGGGGAGCGTCGAGGGCCAGCGAGGCCCCTGTCGATGGAACGGATTCAGAAGCGGCGGCGACCTCCTCCGAGGTCGTGGCGGAGGTCGCGGGCGCCTGGGGCGCGGACGCGGCCTCCGTGTCGAGGGCGACGACCGGGAGTGTCTGACGGGCGATCCAGGGAGCGAGCGCCTCGGCCATCTCCGCCGCGCTCGCGAAGCGCCGTGCCGGGTCCTTGTGCAGCGCCCGATCCACCACCTTCGAGAACGCCTCCGGAATCTCCGGGCGGTACGTGGTCACCGGCGTGGGCACGCGCTCGATGATGGCGGAGAGCAACGCCACCGTGTCCTGGACCTCGATGGGCAACCGCCCCGTCACCATCTGATACAGGCACGCGCCCATCGCGTAGATGTCCGTGCGCGCGTCCGCGGGCTTGCAGCGCACCTGCTCGGGCGCCATGAAGGACGGGGTCCCCACCCAGGCGCCCGCCTCGGTTCCCAGCGCGGTGTCGTCCTCGTGGAGCAACCGCGCGACGCCGAAGTCCAGCAGCTTCAGCGTGTCCCCCATCTCCATCGGCATGACGAAGAGGTTGTCCGGCTTAATATCGCGGTGCACGACTCCGGCCTCGTGCGCCACCCGCAGCGCGGACAGGCCCTGGACCGCGAGCCGCGCCGCGCGCTCGACGGACATCGGGCCCTCGTGCTTCAGCAGCAGCTGCAGCGTCTGCCCGTGCAGCAGCTCCATCACGAGATAGGGCAGGTCGTCCGGCGGCGACTGGAAGTCCTTCACCGCCACCAGGTGTGGATTCGACAGGCCCACCGTGGCGTGGGCCTCGCGGCGGAAGCGCGCGCGCACCGCCGGGTCGGGGGCGAGGTGCTGCTGGAGAACCTTGATGGCGACCGCGTCACCCTGGTCGAGCTGCTCGGCCTCGTAGACGATACCCATCGAGCCCACGCCGATTCGCCGGCGGAGCTGATACTTGTCTCCCAGTAAGGTCCCGACCCAGGATGCGCGACTCATGACACGACGGGTATACCCAAGCCGCTCGCAATGCGAGAGGGGATCCGCCCGTTGACGTAGTCTCGAGCCGGTGATTTCACGGAAGGCCCGGGACCTCTGTATCGTCCGGTTGAAATCGGCTTGTGTCGGGGCCGTGACCCTGCTCCGGGTTGTCAGCCCCTGAGAATGTCTCGCATGGCGAGGTGGCGCGTTCTCGCGAGCCAAGAGGCCCGCGTCGGCGCGAGGCCGCCGGTCAGAAGGTCAGGCCCAGCCGGAAGAAGTCCAGGTTCACCTCCCAGATGGCCCGGTCCCCGAGCCGGGTCCCGTGGGGGCCGCCATACTGGCCTCCGAAGTCGAAGGCCTTGCGGCGCTGGTTCCAGCTGTAGCCGGCCGAGAGCCCCACCATCGGTTCGACGAAGCCCGCGCCGTGGCGACTCACCAGCCGGTAGCCGACGTTGACTCCGGCGGTGGCCTGGACTCCGTCGTCGGTGCGCATCTCGATGCTCGCCCGGGAGGGGCCGTAGGTCCGGACCGGCCTCCGGTCGCGGGTCATCATGGCGCCGACGTTGGGCTGCACGTAGAGCCCCCTGCCCAGGGGATTGGGCCGGGGCCACCAGGCCAGACCCGCGGTGACGCGCAGGCTCTTCACGGTGCCGCAGGCCTTCTCCATCTCCCCAGCGCAGTCCCGGCTGCTGGTGCTGCCAGCCAGCTCGAGGCTGACCGCGGTGGAGTTCGACAGCCGCATGCCCATGCCCAGCGGGATGGCCAGGTAGCGCATCCCCCCGGCCACCGACCCCAGCGTCAGCGAACCGTAGGTCATGGGGAGCAGCCAGACGGAGAACGTGCGACGGGGATCCTCCGGGCGCGGCGAGTCCGCCTCGATGGGGGGCGTGTTGGAGGCGCGAGCGGCCGAGGTGAACAACACGGCGGCGAGGAGGAGGGGACGTGACACGGAACAGCTCCTGTTTCGCGGTGGCATCTACCTCACGAGCAACCGCCGTGCCGCTCGCTCGCTCACAGGGAGCGGGGCGGGCGGGCACGGCGGTGGAGTAGGCACTTCGCGACAGGTGTGTCAGGGCCCGGGCGACCTCCGCGCGGCGGAGGTGTCGCGGCGGTTCAGGGGGTCAGGAGGACCTTGCCCTGCGCGCCGTGCTCCGCGGCCTGCTGGGCCTCGCGGGCGTCCTTGAGGGGGAAGCGCCTGGCGATAGGGATGGCCAGCTCGCCTCGGGCCACGTCCTCGCCCAGCTGGGCCAGACGCTTGCCGTCCGCGTGGCCGAGGATGGAGCGTACCTGGAAGCCGCGCGCCTTGGCGCCAGGCGGTTCGCCCACGACGCTGCCGATGGTCCCTCCCGCCTTGAGCCGGGGCAGCAGCCGCTCCGTGGTCTCTCCTCCCACGGTGTCGGCGATGGCGTCGAGCGGTGGCAGCCCGTCGAGGTCGGCCGGGTCGTCGATGGCCACCACGCCATCGACCCCGAGGTGGGCCGCCTCGCCCTTCTGCTTGCGACGCACGCCCGCCCACACCTTCGCGCCGCGTCGGCGCGCGGCGTGGATGGCCGCGCGGCCCACGCTGCCCACCGCGCCGGTGACGAGCACCGTGTCACCGCGCGCCGGGTCCACGCCCTCCTCCATGAGCTGGGTGCCCGTCAGGGACACCAGGGGCAGGGCCGCGGCGTCGCGCGTGTCGAGTGACGCGGGCACGGGCGCCCAGGCCTCCGCGGGCGCCACCACGCGCTCCGCGTAGCCGCCGTTGACCAACCCCATGACCTGGTCGCCCACCTTGAAGCGCTTGACGTCGCGGCCCACCTCGACGACCTCGCCCGCGGCGTCGCGGCCCGGGACATAGGGGAACTTCACGGGGATGAAGCCCTGCCGTCCTCCCTTGCGAATCTTCCAGTCGATGGGGTTGACGCTCGCCGCCTTGACCTGGACCTTCACGTCGCCGGGACCCACGGCGGGCTCGGGCATGTCCTGGAGCTCCAGCCGGTCGACGTCTCCATAGCCCGTCATGACGATGGCCTTCATGCAGTTCCCCCTGGCGCGAGCAGAGCGGGGCGCGCCACCCGACAAGGTGTCGGCTCCGTCGCGACGCGACAACGAGCGGTGGGGCGAGCCATCGGCTCGTGGCTGCGCGTCAGCGGGCTACTTGCCCGGCCGCGAGTGGGGCGCGTTGACGGGCTTGGACTCCGGGCGGCCCTTCTCGCGAGGCCAGATGGACAGCACCGTGAGGGCGGCGACGGAGAGGAACTCGCTCTGCCAGTTCTGGAACGACTCGAACGAGGGTGATGGGGGCTGGCCGTGCTCCTCCTGTTCGGCGTTGTTGTGGAGGAAGCCCGCGACGCTCTGGCCGAACCAGAAGAGGAGGAACGCGCCCGTCAACACGAGGGGGAGGCGGTGCTCCCGTAGGAAGCCCCGCCGCTTCGCCATCCATCCCGCTCCGTTCTCCATCGTCCCGTTCAAGGGTGTGCATGGACGAGGGGGCGGGAGGGCGTGGAGGGGGGAGGGGGGCCCTTCCGCCCGGGAAGCGACCGGGCGGGCGCGAGAGACCCTCGCGCCCGCCACCTGGAGAAAGGGCTACGTGACCTCGCGCGAGATCTTGGAGTCCCACGGGCACCAGTGGCCGCCCGGCAGGAACGCGCCGCCCGCCTCGTCGAGGTGGTCCTCGACGTAGACCATGTTCGCGTCGCAGACCTCGATGGCGACCTCGAAGAACCGGATGGTCGCCGGGTCGAGGTGGAACGAGAACCTCGGGTTGTAGGGCTGCGTCCGCTTGATGATGCGCCCGTGGACGTGGATGGCGTTCTTCTCCTCGCCGGCGAGGATGCGCCGCGCGTGGGCGATGGTCTTCTCGTCCGTCAGTTCGATGATGAACTCCGTTCCGGGCGAGCTGGGCTGCGTGAAGGCGAAGCGGGTGGCCGTGGCCATGCGGTGCTCCTTGGGGTGGAGGTGTGTCGCTGGTGAGGCCGCGGCAGTCTGTCGCCCCGGAGGCGCGCTCGCCCATCGCACCCCTGTCGGGGACCGGCTGGGGAAATCCGACACTCTCCGCCGGTGAGCAACCATCAGTGGACCTCCGCCCCGGGGGACGGTGCCATCGTGGCCCTGGAACGCGAAGGGCCGCGCCCCACGCGAGGGACGCGGCCCGATGAGGGTCCGGCCGTCAGAGGGACGTCCGGGGCGGGACTAGAGGGCCAGGCCCTTCTCGATGTCCGCCAGCCGGAAGCGCGCCATGGCCAGGTTCGCGTTGGCGCGGGTGAGCGCCAGGTAGAGGAAGAGTCCCTCGCGCGTCGCGAGCGGGCGGATGACGTGGTACTGCTCGCCGAGCGTGATGAGGATGTCCTCGATGCGGTCCTTGAGCCCCAGCACGCTCATCGCCTTGACCTTGGCGCGCACCACCTCGGTGTTCGCCGCCGCCGCGGTCTCGATGTTGAAGTGCGCGTTGCCGCCGATGCTGCCCAGACACATCCCGCTCTTCGAGTCCACCAGACAGGCCGCGAAGGCCCCCTCGATCTTCATCGTCTCTTCCAGGGACTGCTTCACGTTCGCCATGTTGGCTCTTTCCTGTTGGGGGTGAGGGGAAGGGGGGTCGACGGGATGGGTCAGCTCGTCCAACGTGAACGTCAGCTGGCTCGAATAGCTCCGCGGCTGCGGGACGAAGAGCGCCTGGGCATCCGGGAGCGACAGCAACAGCTGCAGGTGCCCGGCGATGTGCCGCCGCAACAGCTCCCGCAGCACCGCGCGCTCGACGAGCCCCCAGTCGACCAGCACCTCGCAGAAGTTGCCGCCCGTCTTCCGGCACTCCGCCATCACCTGCTCGACGTCCTCACGGCTCACCAGCCGCTGCTGGATGAGCACGGCGGAGAAGTTCGTCGCGCCGGGGTTGGTCAACACCGCCCACGCCACCTTCCGCTCGACGATGAAGACGCGTCCGGAGGCCGTGGCGGACTTCACCACCACCTCTCCCCCCAGCTTGCTCTCCACCGCCTCGTACAACACTGCCCGTACGATCTGCCGCGGGACGTTGGGCGCCGTTCGGGGTACGGGTTCCATGGAGAGGCCGGTGGACACGAGCGAGGAGTTTCAGGTCGAGGCGATGCGCTGAACTGTAGCCAATCCAGATAGAAAGCCGCAAATCTGCTGGAATTTTCTAGGAATAGCCCGTTTAGCGGGGTGTCGCGCCACCCGGTTCACGAGTGAAGCGAGTGCGGATCTACCTCAATCCGGGCCGAAGGAAAGACGAATTCCCCCGGCGTGCTTCACGCAATCGTGACCTTCCGGCGCGCAATCCCCGGGAAACACGTTTCACGGAAAGTCTTGGGAAACACGAGGCCAGATTACGAAAGATGAACCGGAAATCATTGACATGAGTGTTTTGCAAGGTTGGCGATCGAGGCAATTGCCCAGCCTCCGCTCGACTGTTCGGCCGGAGCGAACAGTGCTGACGGAGCCTGGGTGATTATCCCGGCGAGGAGAGGGCGCATCTTCTGTCCATACCGGCGCGGACGCTGGCGAGGAGAAGAGCCCATGAAGACGCAGACTCCGAAGGTTGCCCTCGTGACGGGCGCCTCGCGCGGCATCGGCGCCGCTGTCGCCCGGCGGCTCGCCCGGGAAGGTTTCTCGGTCGTCATCAACTACGCGGCGAGCGCGGAGCCCGCGGAGGCGCTGGTTCGCGACATCGAGCAGGCGGGCGGCGAGGCGCGGGCCGCGAAGGCGGACGTCAGCCGGACGGAGGAGGTGCGCAGGCTGTTCGACGCGGCGGAGACGGCCTTCGGTGGTGTGGACGTGCTGGTCAACAACGCGGGCATCATGCGGCTGTCGAGCATCGCGGAGACGGACGACGCCTCGTTCGAGCGACAGGTCTCCATCAACCTGAGGGGCACGTTCAACACGCTGCGGGAGGCGGCGGCGCGGCTGCGCCGGGGCGGGCGCATCATCAACTTCTCGTCGAGCGTGGTGGGCCTGCTCCAGCCGACCTACGCCGTCTATGCGGCCACCAAGGCGGGGGTCGAGGCGATGACGAGCGTGTTCGCCAAGGAGCTGCGAGGCCGCGACATCACCGTCAACGCGATCGCGCCGGGACCCACCGCCACGGAGCTGTTCCTCGACGGCAAGTCGCCGGAGCTGGTCGACCGGCTGGCGAAGCTGGCGCCCCTGGAGCGCCTGGGGCAGCCCGACGACATCGCCGCCGCGGTCGCCTTCCTGGCCGGTCCGGACGCCGGGTGGATCAACGGCCAGGTGCTGCGCGCCAATGGCGGCATCATCTGATTCCAGCCCGCCGACGAGAGCTGCGGATTCCAAGTGGTTTCGCGGGTGTTTATGCAACTGTGATGTCGATTTGGTTCCTCGGTCTTTTCGTCCATCACAGCGCGGTTGTCCACGGAGCCACGCTGCTTCCGCCCTTCAGCACCGCTCGTACTCCTCCTACGTTCCAACGTGGAGCGCTGCACCATCCTCATGGGACCTGAGACGGAATGAAGACGACGCGCGCGCTGATTCTCCCAGGCAAGACCCCACGCATCTGGCATGCCGAGCTCGATGGAGCGCGCCTCGCCATCACCAGCGGTACGGCGAAGAAACCGTCGACGAAAGAAGAGACTTTCGAGCAGGAGCATGAGGCAGAGGACAAGTTCACCTCCGAGCTGCTCAAGAAGCTGCGTGGTGGGTATGTGCTCGATGGGGCCCAGGGGGGACTCGTCGCGCAGTTCAGTTCGACCACGACCGGCATCTCGAGCGTGTCGCCCGATGGCGAAACCGTGTGGGAGGTCGACGACCCCTCCGGCGTGCCGACGGCGAGGGTCTTCACGCGTTCGGGTCAATTGCTCGCGACGCATGACCTGCGCGCGCTCGGCATCCCCCAGGACCTGGTCGCTGATGTGGTGGCCTTGTCGAAAGACGCGGCGCTCATCGCGTGCGCCTCGACCGAGGTGTGGAAGCTCGACGGCACGAGCCTGCGCGTGTTCGCGAGCGTGGAGGGATGCTCCGGCCGCCTTCGCATGGGCGGAGATCGCGTGCTGCTGCGGGGGCACCGCGCACGAATCACGCTGCTCGACCTCGAAGGCAATGTCGTCACCTCGCTCGAGAACGTGGAGGCGTGCGCTCTGAGCGACGATGGTCGGTACCTCGCGACGTGCGCGCGCGACGCGGGCGAGCTCATCGTGTGGAATGCGAAGGACGGCACCGAGGTACGTCGTTGCTCGCTCGGTGAGGGCCGCGGCGTGCACGACGTTGCCATCAACGCGGAGCACGTCGCCGCCCTGTGGAGCTACTTCCCGGCCTCGTCGCGTCGCTCGACCCAGGCGTTCTCCATCGAGACCGGAGAGCAGGTGATGCCGCAGGTCTTCCCTGGATTCGACACCATCGGGAGCAGGGAGGCGCTCACGTCCACGGGCTTCGTCGTCGGCTTCGGCACGTTCTACACGGGCGAAGACGCCACGCCCGTGCGGGAGTACGTCGAGTTTACACGGGTGGGGTCTTCGCACGGCGTGCACGTCGCGTCGGGCGGTCGCTTCGTGCTCATGCGGAACAAGAGGGGCATCGTCGCGGTGTGGGACACCACGCAACTCCCGCGCGAACCGCCGAAGGTCGAATCCCGACCGAAGTCAAAGCTGCCCGCGCCGTCGACTGACTGGGGGGGGCCGAAGTCACCGGTGCCCGTTGTCACCGACGACGCGCTGATCATTCCGTTCGAACATGCCCCGGATGGTGGCGGGAAGGAGCTCCCCGGAGGACTCATCTACAGCTCATTCGCCGACGAGGTGTCGACCTTCGTGGACTGCACGTCCTGGCCGCCGCGCACGTCGTCACGCATGCATGTTTTTGGCGCCGCGCGAACGGCGAGCGGTCTCTTCGTGTTGCAGCACCGCGACGGCCTGTGGCTCACGCGTGACTTCGCCGAGCGCGGGAAATTTGTGCCCCTTCCTCGCTACGCGGAAGTCGTCGGGGTTCTTGGCGAGGACCCGATCATCTTCGATTCCGACGGCCTCGTGCCGCCGCTGATCTGGCGCGGCGGCGAGTGGAAGGAAGTCACCGGGCTTCACGACATCGACGCAGCGGGAGGCACTGGCGCCGTCAACCTGAGCGATGGCTTCGGTTTCATCACCTTTCGCGACGCCGCCTGGCGGGTCGATGAGCAGCAGCGCGCGACGAAGTTGTTCGACATGCGCGATGTGAACGCGTCGTGGGCGTTCCCGACCATCGATGGACGCTTCGTGAGCCCGCTCCCCGAAGGGAAGCTCGTCTTCTTCACGCGTGAAGGGCACCGACTCGTCATCGACATGAAGGAGAAGAGGAAGGTGAGCCTCGGCGTGCGCCCCATGCCGGGGCCGAACCGCTCACTCCTGGTCACCTATGGGGGGAGTTACGGCAAGAACAAGACGGAGTTCATCGGCGCCCGGATTTCGCTCTCCGGCGGCAGGCCCACTCCACTCAGGCGCGCCGACTTCGGCCTCGACGCCGAGGACGAGGTCGCCGATCTCTTCATGTGTGGTGATGAGGTGCTGGCCTACGTCGAAGGCAACGTGTTCCACCGGCTGCGACGCAATCCCTGACCGTCACCCCGCATCGTCTTCTTCGTCGCTGGGCTCGGACTCGTCGCGTACCTGCAACCCGTGCCTCCCCAACATCCGGTTGCTGCGTCGTGCGAGCGTCGAGGCCACGCCCGCCAGTGCGTCGATGCGGGTGGGCGGGGCGGGCGGGGTCGTCGACGCCGAGCCCGTCCTTCGTTCGCGGCCCCGAGGGCAACCTGATGCTGTCGAAGCAGGTCGGTGCGCTACACCTTCGCTCACGGCGGGAGGATTTCATCCGGAGGGAGCACTAGGATGGTCCCGATGAGGGAGCATCCTTGAGTGGCGAGGGCCCGCGCCCCGCGGGTGACGTGTTGCTGGGCCTGACGCGGTTCCGGGTGGGTCGGTTCCTGCTGTGGACAGCCGCGGCGCTGTTGGGCTTGATGGGGCTGGTGCCAGGGCCGGAGCGTTGGAACATCCTGGCGGTCGCCGCCGTCTCCGCGTTGTTCGCCGCGTATGGCTCGTGGGCGGCGTGGTACGAGGAGCGCCAGTCGCCAGACCGGGCATCGCTGAGCTGGCTGATTCCCCGGCTGGCGCTCGGAGGGGTGTTCCTGGGAGGCGCGCTGTTGCTGGTGTGGTGGCGGCGGCGTCGCTTCGGGAGCGCGCCGCCCCTGCCTCCACCGAGCCAGGAGGAGGTGGACCGGTGGGCCACTGACGAACTTCGCGCCCCCGTCGTGGAGGGCATGGAGTGAGCGCGGTCGTGGAGGTGGAGGCACGGGCCTCCGTGGCGTCCCGTCAGCGGATGGCGCAATGGGCGCGAGGCGGGCTCGGCGTCTTCGTGAGCCTGGTGCCGAGGTTGCTGGGCGCGGGGGCGTGGGGCGCGCTCAAGGGCGCCATCTCGTTCGGTGCGTTCGGGCTGCTCATGGCGCTCGCCTTCGCGCTCTCCCCGCGTGTCACGGGAGGCGCTCCCATTCCGACAGGCCTGCTCGCGCTGAGCTTCGTGGTGACGCCGCTCGCGCTGGCGCTGTCCGGGGGCTACGTGTTGATGCTCCAGGGCGTGGGCGAGCGGCTCGCGCGGGAGGTCCAGGAGCGGCGGCTGATGGGCTACGCCTACGCGATCCTCAAGCCCTCGGCGCTGTTGGTGGCCCGGCGGCTGCGCGGACGGGAGGGGCTGGGGCGGGCCGAGCTCCTCCAGACCATCGAGGAGTCCGTGGGCGAGCGGATGCGGGACCTGGCGCCGGAGCGGGACGCGGCGCCGTCTCGGTTGGAATGGGCGGAGGAGTTCCTCATGGAGCAGTCGCGTCGGGTGCTGGGGCTCATCGCCCTGCGCTCGGTGCTGACCGCTCCGGACGTGCCTTCGGCCATCCACGCGCTCGAGTCACTCGCCATCGACCGCCTGGAGACGGCGCTGGTGGAGACGCTGGAAGACCTGTTCTTCCTCCAGCGGCTGGTGGCCTTGGGGCTCGGCGTCCTCGTCGCGGCTGTCCCCACGCTCGTGCTGCTGTTCACCCGGTGAGCCGCGGAGCCTCAGGGCTCGCGGGGCTGCAGCCGGACGTCGTCGATGTAGAGGAACCGATCACCCAGCTGTTCGATGACCAGCTCGGCGAGCGCGTTGGCGGCGTTGGCCGGCGCGGTGACATCCATCCCGTCCTGGGTCCATTCGAGGACGGGGACCACGTCGGGCGTGACGTTGTGATAGTCCGTGCGAATCCATTGGTAGGCGGCGTCGAACCACGCGACGCGCACCTGGACGGCGCCACGCTGCGGCGTCGCGGTGGGGAACCACGAATACGAACGGACCCAGACGGAGAGGCGGTAATCCGCGTCCGAGACGACCGGGAAGAAGGACGAAACGAGGACGTACTTGTCGACGCACCCGTCCTTCGCGAGCGTCATCTGGCTTCCAGGGACGCAGGGATAGACGACCAGCGAGGTCGCGTGGGGGACGCGGCGGTTGGCGAGCGGCGCCGCGGGGTTGTGCCCCTCGGCGTAGAGGAAGGACAGCCCCTCGTGGTGCTGGTGGGGGGGCTGGATGCGCCAGCCCGTGGGAAGGCCCGACGGCCAGTCGCACTCCGTCTGCCCCGCGACGACGTAGCACGAGCCCATGTCGCGCGTTTCGAAGTCCCCGTTGAAGCCCGGCTCCGGCGCGATGGCCTTGGGCGTGGTGGTGTCGCTTCGCGCGGTGCCGACCTCCTCACCCGTCGGGGGCGAGGCGTCCTGGGGGGCGGGCTCACAACCGGCGAGGACCAGCAGGACTGGGATGAGGGCTCGGCGCATGCGACGGGGCTCCTTGTGGCGACTACATAGCCCAGCCGGGGCGATGCGCGAAGCCGGGTTCGACCGGCCTCGCCGTGACGCGGAGGGTCGTCGCCCACCTGGGAGACGACGTGCGGGGGCCGGTGAGGGGCAGGGGGCTACATCCCCGAGGTCTGGGCAATGATCTCCTTCATCATCTCGGAGGTCCCGCCGCCGATGGTGAGCATGCGCACGTCCCTCCAGGCTCGCGCGATGTTCGTCTCCTCGATGTAGCCCATGCCTCCATGGAACTGCTGGCAGTCGTAGGCCACCCGCTGCGCGAGGTCCGCCGTGTAGAGCTTCACCATGGAGATCTCCTTCAGCGGCCTGCGCTTGCGCTGGAAGAGGTCCACCGTGTTGTAGGTGAGCTGCCGCGCGGCCGCCACCGAGGTCAGGTGTTCGGCGAACCGGTGGCGCCAGACCTGGTACTCGATGAGCCGCTTGCCGAAGGCCTCTCGCTGGCGACCGTGGCGGATGGCGTCCTCGAGCATCCGCTGCATCATGGCGACGGTGTGGATGCCCGTCACCAGCCGCTCGCCCTGGAAGCCGTTCATGATGTGGTAGAGGCCGTCATTCTCCCGGCCCAGCACGTACCGCGCGGGGATGCGGCACTCCTCGAAGAAGAGGATGGCCGTGTCGGAGGAGCGGTGCCCCAGCTTGTCGAGCTTCTTCGACACGCAGAAGCCCTTCACGTCCGTGGGGAACGTCACCAGCGAGATGCCCGCGGCGCCCGGTCCCCCCGTTCTCACCGCCAGCACCAGGAAGTCCGCCCGCGTGCCGTTGGTGATCCACATCTTCGAACCGTCGATGACGTAGTCGTCCCCCTCCCGCCTCGCGGTGGTCCGCAGGTTCGCCAGGTCCGAACCCGCGCCCGGCTCGCTCATCGCCAGGGCGGCGATCCGCTCCCCCGTGAGCGCTGGCGCGAGGAACTCGCGCTTCTGTTCCTCGGTGCCCACGTCGTTGATGATGGGCGTGGCCATCTGTCCCTGGACCATCAGCGCCAGGCTCACGCCCGCGTTGTCGCCGCGCGCCAGCTCCTCGGCGAAGACGGTCACGAACCAGTAGTCCAGCCCGCTGCCGCCGTACTTCGGATCATGATGGATGCCGAAGAGGCCCAGCTCGCCGCACTTGCGGAAGAGCTCTCGCGGAAAGAGGCCCGCCTGGTCCCACTCCAGGGCGTGGGGGGCCAGCTCCTTGTCCACGAAGCGTCGGACCATCTTCCGGAAGGCCTCGTGCTCCTCGGTGAAGGGATGGGTCATGGCCGGGTCGGGAGCAGGGTGAGCACGCGCGCGAGGACCGCGATCCCTTCCTCGTATTCGTCCAGGCGGATGTGCTCATGGGGGGTGTGGTCCAGGGAGGAGTCTCCGGGGCCGTAGGCGAGCGTGGGCACCCGCCACGCCCGCGCCACGGTGTTCCAGTCGGAAGTCCCCGTCTTCAGCCGGAGCGTCGGCCTGGCGCCGCGCTCGCGGATGGCCTTCTTGAACGCGCGGGAGAGCTCGTCGTTCCCGTCCGTGCTGACGGCGCCCTTGTTGGAGAGCGCCTTCACGTCGACGCCGGGAACGCCGCCCAGCAGCGACAGCAGCCGCTCGCCATCCGTGTCGGGCCCGGTGCGGATGTTGACGCTGGCCCGGGCCCACTCCTCGGTCTCCGTGGTGCCCGTCTGGAAGGACGTCAGCGAGGGGAGGTCCTGCTCGAAGAGCGGGCGCACGCGGTTCCATTCGTCGCAGCGAGCGCGCAACGTGCTCCAGGCCTCGACGAGGTGCTCGGCGGCGGCGCGGTAGTCGCGGCTCGCCGTGTGGCGCAGGCTCGCGCGGTACTCGAGCTCGGCCCGGACCAGCCCCTTGTACCCGATGGTGAGCGCGTGGGCGCCGCTCGGCTCGCCGTTGATGACGAAGTCCGGACGGTACCGCTCCCGCACGTGGAAGGCGCCACGGGTGATGGCCACCTCCTCCTCGACGCACCCCAGCAACAGGAACTGCTTCCCGGCTCGCTCGCTCTCGTCGAGCAGCTCCACGGCCTCGACGAAGGCGCCAATGGCCCCCTTGGCGTCCACGGCGCCGCGCCCGTAGAGCCGTCCGTCCTCGATGCGCACCGGCACCTCACCGGGGACCGTGTCGATGTGCCCGAGCAGCGCGATGCACGTGTCGCCGTCGCCCAGGGTGGCGATGGTGTTGCCCACCTCGTCCGTGTGCGCGCGCCACCCCCGCTGCCCGAGCCGCTCCGCCAGGGCCCGGGAGAAGGCCTGCTCGTGGTGGCTGGGGCTGGGCTGCTCCACCATCCACTGGAGGAACTCGATCGTCTTCTCACGTGCCCGCATTCGTGGCCTCCTTCGGTTTCCGGGGGAGGGTGAACTTCGTGCCGGACTCCTCGGTGAGGGCGACGAAGACCGGCCGGGGCACGCGAGAGGAGCTCACGTAGACCGAGGGGACGCCGCCCTGCAGCGCCCTGCTCGCGGCGTCCAGCTTGTAGCGCATGCGGCCGGCGGCCAACTGCATGCAGCCCGCGACGTCGTCGCTGGAGCGGATGAGCGTCAGGGGCTCGTTGGGGTTCTCCAGCAGCCCCGGCACGTTCGACAGCATGACGAGCGCGCGGGCGCCGAGCGCGGTGGAGATCGACGCGGCGATCTGATCCGCGTCGACGTTCACGAGCACGCCCGTCTCCGTGACGGCGGGTGGGCAGATGACGGGCACGTAGCCCTGGTCCTGCAAGGTCGACAGGAGGCCCGTGTTCACCGACTGGAGCTCTCCGGCCAGGTGCTCGCGATCGATGCGGACCCGCCCTCCGACGTTGACCTTCAGTGGAGGCCGCCGCTTCGCGACGAGCATCCGCCCGTCCGCGCCGCACAGCCCCACGCCGGGGACGCCACGCTCCGCGAGCGCGAGGACGACGCGTTTGTTCACCTCGCCCACCCACGCCATCATCAGGACGCGCAGCGTGGTGGCGTGGGTGAGGCGGACCACGGTGCCGGTGGGGGTCGTCACCTCGGGGCGCTCCAGCGCGAAGGCCTTCAGCACGCGCTCGCCGGCCTCGGAGCCTCCGTTCACCACCACCACGCGCTCGCCGTGACGGATGAGCTCCGCGACGTCGTTGCAGACGTTCTCGAGGTCGACCCCCGCGGCGCCGCCAATCTTCACCACGATGGGGCGGACGGCGGCGGCGGCCAGGTTGCTGGAGGGGAGGGGGGCGTTCATCCGATCACACTCGCGCCGCCGTCGACGAGCTGGACCGTCCCGGTGATGAAGGAGGCCCGCTCGCTGGCGAGGAAGGCGGCGGCGGCGGCGAACTCCTCCGGGAGCCCCACGCGGCGCAGCGGGATGTGGGCCGCCATGGCGCGCAGCCCCGCGTCGACGTCGCCGTCGCTCTTCGTCCCGGCGGTGCGTTCGACGGGCGGGGTGCGCGTATAGCCGGGGGCGAGGACGTTGACCGTGACGCCGCAGTCGCCCAGCTCCTGCACGAGCGCGGCGGAGAACGCGACGATGCCCGCCCGCGAGAAGCCCGACAGGGCGAAGCGCGCCACGGGGCGCACGACCGTCTCGGAGGTGATGAAGAGCAGGCGCCCCCAGCGCGCCGCCTTCATGTGAGGCAGGGCGGCCAGGGCCAGGCTGATGGGAGGCAGCAGGACCGCGTCCACGGCGTCCTGGTAGGCGCCGAGCTCGAACCCCGTCGCCGGGCCTGGAGGAGGCCCTCCGCTGTTCGTCACCGCGATGTGGAGCGCGCCCAGGCGGCTGGCGACCTCGTCGACCCAGTGGCGGACGGCGTCGGGCCGCTTCAAGTCCACCATTGTCGCGCTCACCCTTCCCCGGGCGACCTCGTTGAGGCGGCGTTCGGCGCTCGCGAGCTTCTGCGCGTCCCGCGCGCCGATGGCGACGTGCGCGCCTTCCCTGGCCAGCTCCTCCGCGACGGCGAGCCCCAGCCCGCTGGAGCCTCCCGCCACGAGCGCGACCCTACCGGTCAGTCCCAGATCCATGGACCTCCTCCCTTTCTCCGCGGCCCGCGGTGTCGGAGCGCACCGGCGCGTGGGGCCGGGTGAGCCGGGGTTGGAGATAGCCGTAGCGGGCCATCAGCGGCCACGACAGCGCCTGGGTGAGGGCCCGCGCGCGCGTGGGGAGCTCCTCGCGCCAGGCTTCGTCCTCCGGCCGCAGCAGCGTGGGGCCGCTGCGGAAGCGGTCCGGATTCCCGGTGACGGTGTGGTTCTTCCCCAGGTGGACGGTGCGCCCCCGCACGGGATTGACCGCGTCCCGCGCTCCGACGTGCTCCAGCAGCGCGCCCACCTTCGATGCCGGGTCGGCGATGAAGTCCTCGTAGCGCAGGTAGAACGAGCGCTCGGGGTGGCGCCGGATGACGGCCTCGGAGGCGAGGTTGAAGCCGACCCAATAGCGGGTGCTGCTCAGCGCGGACATGGGGACGACGTACTGCTTCGTCTTCGTCCAGGAGTGCGTGGTGGCGCGGGGATCCCTCACGAGGTAGAGGAAGTACGGCGTGACGCCCTCCACGTGCGGGAGGAGCGCCGCCTCGGACGGGAGCTTGCTGGTGTCCACGAGCGTGTGGCTGCCCGTGGCCTTCGCGATGGCGCGGTAGGTCCGGCTCAGCGTGGCGGCGTATTCGCGGACGTCCCGCGAGCGCGTTCCCTCCCGCAGGATGCTCCACGTATGCCGCGTCCGCACGGCGCGCGTCTGCCGCCGCACGACCTCGCGGGCGTGGACCTCGGGAGCGCTCCCCGAAGGGGCCTCCTCCTCGAGGACCCTCGACCAGACGCGGCAGCGGGTGAGGGCCTCGCCGCAGCCGCAGAAGGTATTCGAGCCATGGCCATAGGCGTTCTTCCAGAGGAAGCTGAGCTCGCCGGTGTGGAAGAAGCCCTCCACCTCGTTGAGCACGTTTCCGAGGATGGTGCTGCCATTGCGGCACCAGCCGGTGATGTAGAGAACCTTGATGTGGGATTGCGACACGCGAGCCCCCTGTGCGCACTGCCTGGATGACCTCGGGACGGTTGGGTCCTCAGACCAACGAGGCCACGTAGAAGTGCGTCGGCAGGTGGACGACGAGCGCCTCGTGGATCTCCCCGCACACGGCGAGCCCCTCGCGCGGGAAGATGCCCTTGGGAGGCTCCGCGAAGCGGATGCTGGAGCGGCCGCTGTCGAAGATGGTCGCGGCGGCGGTGTAGTCCCCGACGATGACGGTGCCCGGGTTGACCATGCGCGCGCGGGCGATGCGCACGCCCATGTCCGCCAGGTCCTTCAGCAGGCTGCCCTGTCCGACGAAGTGCCGGTAGAAGTCCTCCGGGTTCATGAGGATGCCGTCGGCGGAACCGCCCACCTGTTCGACGCGGTTGCATGCCGCCAGCAACGAGGCGACCGGCGTCTCGCGTGCCGCCAGGCGGGTGACGCCCGGCGTCTCCAGCAGACCGCGCACGCGCTCTCCCCCGGCGCCGCGCGCGAGCGCCTGGTTCTCCGCCGTGCACAGGCGCACCAGCAGCCGGTAGTCGATGAACGTCGCCAGCGCCTCGGGGTCGTCCAGCAGCGCGGGATTGACCTGCACCCACGCCGTGGTCGGCTTGAGCTGCGCCTGGTCCGAGTGGAACTCGAACGTGGCCTCCTGCCGCAGCTGCGCGTCGATGACGTGCTCGGTGAGCTCCGACTGGGGGCGCGTCTCGTACCAGTACTTGACCCGCGGCTGTTCGGCCTTCACGACCTTGAAGAGGCCGCGCACCGCGATGCGGGGCCGGCGCTTGAAGCCCGGGAAGGAGTCCGTGATCGTCGTGGAGAACTCCACGGATGCCTTCGTGCCCTGCGCGATGACGGCGTTGGCGAAGGCCCGCCCTGGGGACAGCTCCGTCCCCTCGATACCCTTCGTGCTCATGACTGCTCCCCTGTCCTGGTGAAGTGGACTGCGTGTGTCCGCGGAGTCGAAGACCGCCAGCTGCCTCAGATGGGATGCAGGCCCCGGAAGCCGAGCCCCTCGGTCTCCGGGTGGCCGAGCATCAGGTTCAGGGCGTGCACGGCCGTGCCCGCGGCGCCCTTCATCAGGTTGTCGATCGCCACGTTGACGACGACGCGACCCCGCTCCGCGTCCATGTCGACGGAGAGGTCGCAGTAGTTCGTCCCCTGCAGCGGACCGGGCTCGGGGAAGGGCGAGGCGCTCGTGTTGGGGCGGATGAGCCGCACGAAGGGCTTCTCGCGGTAGGCCATCGCGAGGGCGCGCAGCGGCTCGCTCTCGTCCATGGGCCGGGTGGTGAAGCCGTGCACCGTCGCGAGGATGCCGCGCACGCTCGGGACGGCCGTGGCGCTGAAGTGCACGCTCGGGCGCGTCCCCGTGAATCGCTCGACGACGTCCTCGACCTCACCTGTGTGGCGGTGCCCCACCGGCTTGTAGCAGCGCAGCGCGGAGGCCCGCTCGGGGTGATGGGAGGCCCGGTCCGGCGTGGCGCCCCCTCCGGAGGAGCCCGTCTTGGCATCGACGACGAGCTCCGGCTTCACCAGCCCCGCGCGCACCAGGGGGAGGATTCCCAGCAACGCGGCGTGGGCCATGCATCCGGGCACCGCGACGTAGCGAGCCCTGGCGAGCTCCCCAGGCGTCCATTCAGGCAGGGCGTAGACGAACCCCGGCACGTCCGCCGGCCGCGGGTGCTTCTTGTACCAGCGCTCGTGCGCCGCCGGGGCCAGCCGGAAGTCCGCGCTCAGGTCGATCACCCGGCCCGCGCGCTCCCGCACCCGCGCCCAGCGGGCGATGAGCCCGCCCTGGGGCATGCAGCTCAACAGCAGATCACACGGCTCCAGCGCGTCGTGAGGGGCGAAGCGCAGCGAGCTCAGCCCGCGCAGGTTCGGATGCGGATAGTCGAGCCGCTTGCCCGCGAACTGGTCCGACGTGGCCTGCACCACCTCCACGCCCGGGTGCGCCAGCAGCAGCCGCAACAGCTCGCCGCCCGTGTACCCCGCGGCTCCCAGGATGGCCACGCGCGTCATGGGTGCACCGCCATGACGTGGTCGGCGATGAGCTCCGGAAGGGGAACCCGGGTGGTCTCGATGCTTCGCGCGAACTCCACGCAGTGGTTGAGCTCGTTCACCAGGACCTCCCCGTCGCGCGTCTCGAGGAGGTCCACGGCGGCGATGTCCACGCCCACGGCCGCCGCCGCGCGCTCGGCGAGCTTCGCGTGCGACTCCGGCACTTCGTACCGTTCCGGGACGGCGCCTCGCGCGGTGTTCGTCACCCAGTGCTCCGAACGACGACGGATGCCGCCCACCGTCCGGCGACCCATCACGTAGACGCGCAGGTCATAGCCGGGCTTGTCGATGTACTGCTGCACGAGCGCCACGTGCTCCGAGGCGCCCCCGGTCTCGAAGCGCATCTGCATGAGGCCCTCGGCCGCGCTGCGCCCGTCGACGCGCGCGACCATGCGCCCCCACGAGCCCACCGCCGGCTTCGTCACCACGGGGTAGCCCCGCTGTTCGATCTCCGCCACGCAGGCCTCCTCCTCGAAGCCCGCGAAGGACCAGGGCATGGGCACGCCCTGCGCCGCCAGCGCCAGCTGGGTGAGGATCTTGTCCCCACACGTGGCGATGGCCCGCGCGCTGTTCATCACGCGCGCGCCCTTCACCTCGAGGATCGCCGCCAGGTAGCGGGAGCGGGTGAGGGACATGCTGCGCATCAGGACGGTGTCCCCGCCCGGCCAGCGCTGCGCGTCCAGCGACAGCACCAGGTCCGAGTCCTGGTGGAGCCCGACGGCGCAGTCCCTCCTGCGGAGCGCCTCGAGGATCATCCGTTCCTCCACGCGCAGCCGGGTATAGACGAGGTCGATCTTCTTCATGGGGGCGGGATGGGGTGATTACTCGCCCCAGTCCTCCTCGACCTCGGGAGCCTCGGCCAGGCGCAGGGGCCCCAGGCCCACCACCTCCAATTCGGCGGAGCAGCCCCCGCAGGTGATGACCTCTCCCTCCAGGTAGTGGTCTCCGAGGATCTCGAAGGCACACGTGGGACAACCATTCACTCCCGCGCCATCCGTGGGCTTTTGCAGTTCCATCAGTTCTTCCTCGTGGACAGTGAAGCGAGAACGCGTTCGGCCACCGCCGCGCCGTCGAGCCCGTGGCCGCGCAGCAGCGATTCATGGGAGCCCGCGAGCGGGTCATAGCGGTCCTGGATGCCGACGCGGAGCACCCGCCGGCCGAGTCCGTGGGCGCACACCGTCTCGCAGACCGCGCCGCCGAGTCCGCCGAGGATGGTGTGTTCCTCCACCGTGACGAGCAGCCGCGTGCGCTCCGCCGTCTCCAGCACCGCCGCCTCGTCGAGCGGCTTGAGGGTGTGCATGTTCACGACGCGCGCCGATACGCCCTGGGCCTCCAGGCGCTGGGCGGCCTCCGTCGCCACGCAGACGCCCACCTCGCCGTGGGCGATCAACCCCACATCGGAGCCCTCCCGGAAGCAGAGCGCGCGGCCGAGCATGAAGCCGTCCCGGGGGGCATCCAGGCGACTCACCCGGTTGCGGCCCAGCCGCATGTAGACGGGGCCCGCGTGGTCGAGCATCGCGCGCGTGGCGAGGAGGGTCTCGAGCCCGTCGGCGGGAGAGAAGACCATCATCCCTGGCATGGCCCGGAGGATGGCCAGGTCCTCGATGGCGTGGTGCGTGGGCCCGAAGAAGGCGCCAGAGACGCCGCCGTAATCGCAGACGAGCTTCACGTTGGCCCGGGGATAGGCCATTGCCAGCCGGACCTGCTCGCACGCTCGCATCGCCCCGAAGGGCGCGAACGTATGCGCGAAGACGACATGGCCCACGTGGGCCAGGCCGCAGGCCATGTCGAGCATCGTGGCCTCGCAGATGCCCAGGTTGAAGTAGCGGGCCTTGTGGCGCGCCTCGAAGGGATCTCCCCCACCGCCCAGGTCCGCCTCCAGGAGCACGGGCCGCGGGTCCTGCTCGGCGAGGCGCGCGAGCGCGTGCCGGAAGATCTGCCGGTTGGAGAGCTTGGGGTTCTCCCGGAGCCAGGCTTCGGGAGCGGTGGCGAGGTCGGCGCCGCTCGTCTGGGGGGCGTTCAAGGAACCTCTCCCATGGAGGCGAGCGCGCGCTTGAGTTGCTCGGGTGAGAAGACCGCGTAGTGAGGCCCCTTGCCCTTGAACATGGGGACGCCGGCGCCCTTCTGGGTCCTGGCGATGATGGCGCGTGGCGTCGTCCCACCCGGGGCCTCCAGCGCCGCGCAGAGCGCGCGCAGGTCGTGCCCGTCCACCTCGAGCGTCTCGAAACCGAACGTGAGCAACCGCTCGTTCAGCGCGGACTGCGACAGGATGTCTTCGGTAGGGCCATCGTTCTGTCCACCGTTCCTGTCGATGATCACTGTCAGGTTGGACAGACGGTGATGCGAGGCGACCTGCAGGGCCTCCCAGTTCGAACCCTCGCCCATCTCGCCATCTCCACAGATGACATACACACGGTTGGTCAATCCCTTGAGTCTGTATCCCAGCGCCAGGCCTGTACCCAGACCCAATCCATGTCCCAGGCTCCCGGTGGAAAAATCCACGCCCGGTACCCTGGCATTCACATGTCCCGTGAAGATGCTTCCTTCCGCGTTGTAGCGCTGCACGAGCTCCTCTGAGTCGAAGAAGCCAAACGCGGAGAGGGCCGCGTACAGGCCCGCCGCGGCGTGTCCTTTCGACAGGATGAGATGGTCGCGGCCCTCCCAGTCAGGTTCTCTGGGATTGATTCGCATGACGCGCCCCAGCAGCGCCGTGAGGATTTCCGCCAGGGAGAGCGACCCTCCGAGGTGACAACCCGACGCGGTGGCCGCGAGCCGCACGGTGAGCCACCTGATACGTCGTGTCTGTGCTCGTAGCGAGTCCAATCCATCCTCGGATGGGGACTCGAGCCGCGCGTCTGCTATTGCTGCAATCGTCGAGCGGATCATGGTTCGCGGGGTGCGAAGCAATTCTTGGTTTTGGATTTTCGCCCGCATTTCTATAAAAAACGAAAGAAGACTCGTCAATGTGTGTGACTGAGCGCGGATGTGAAAACAGAATACGACATTGTCTGGTCCGTGAGAAAGTGTTAGGGAATTTGCCGCAAAACATATCCATTCAAGGAAAACACGGGAGCATTGAATGGCTGGAAATTTCTACAATGCCGTCGCGCGAGCAAAGGGGCCTGCCTGGCGTCTCGAAGGCTGGTGGCGCGACGAAACCGTGGTCGATGATCTCTACCGCGCGATCAAAAGCCATCCGGACAAGACGGCGATCGTCGCGGCTCGGTACTTTTCCAGGGACATCACTCGCATCAGCTACGCCGAGCTCGGGATGTATATGGATCGCTTCGCGGGCGCGCTCCTCGAGCTGGGCGTTGGACGCGAGCAGGTGGTCGCGGTGCAGCTGCCCAACTGGTGGCAGTTCACCGCGCTGGCGCTGGCGTGCGCGCGCATCGGCGCGGTGCTCGCGCCCATCCCTCCCGACTATCGACGCAGGGAGGTGGAGTTCATCCTCGGGAGGACCGAGGCGCGCATGTACATCGGGCCGGCGACCTGGACCGGGTTCTCACACCGCGACATGCTCCAGGAGGCGGCGCCGGCGCTCCCGGCCCTTCGCCATCGCGTCTTCCTCGGCGCCGGGAGCGGCCTGGCGGAGGGTGAGCTCGACTTCGACGCGCACTTCGTCGCCCACCGGTGGGAGGAGCGTCATCCCTCCAGTCGCCTGGATGGACTGACGGCCCGGGCGGACGACGTGTTCAACATCCTCTATACGTCCGGGACGACTGGCGAACCCAAGGGCGTGGTCCATTCGTACAACACCAACTACGCCATCACCCGGGCGCTCAGTGACACGATGCGACTGGGAGGGGAGGACGTCATCTCGCTGCCGAGCCTCCTCACCGCGTCGAGTGGCTTCACCTATCTCTTCCAGATGCCGCTCCTGCTCGGGGCGACGGCTGTCTATCTGGACGTGGCGGATCCCGACTTCCACCTCAAGCTCATCGAGGAGCACGGGATTTCGTTCATGTACGCGATCCCCACGTACTACCTGAACATGCTCTCGGCGCAGAAGCGCCGACCGCGGAAGGCGGGCACGCTCAGATGTCTGGCCACCGGCTCGACGCCCGTCCCGCCCCACCTCATCGCCGAGGCGCGGGACGTGTTCGGGGTGCGCCTGCACACGCTCTGGGGCATGACGGAGAACGGCGCCGTCACCCTCACGCGGCACGAGGACCCCGACGACTGGCCCGCCCACAGTGACGGCGCGCCCGTGCCGTGGATGGAGGTGAAGATCGTCCCGGCCACCACCGAGGACGGCTCGCCGTTCCCTGACGGCGCGGGGCGGCTCGTCGTCCGTGGGGCGAGCCAATGCCTGGGCTACTTCCTGCGTGAGGATGTCTACCAGGCGTGTCTGGATTCAGAAGGTTGGTTCGATACCGGTGACCTGGCGCGTGATGACGGGCGCGGTGGCATCCGTATCGTCGGACGGCTCAAGGACATCATCTTCCGGCATGGAATGAAGATTCCAGTCGTGGAGGTCGAATCGGCGCTGTATGCACATCCGAAGGTGCGCGAGGTCGCCGTCGTGGCCCACGCGGATGATCGCATTGGTGGTGAGCGTGTGTGCGCCGTCGTGGTGCCCCGGGACGAGGCACCTACCCTCAATGAGTTGCGAGACCACCTGCGCAAGGCCGGTATGTCCGTGTCCTACTGGCCGGACCGCCTGGAACTGATTTCAGAGATGCCGAAGACGCCCTCCGGGAAGATCCGGAAGTTCCTCCTGCGCGAGCGCCTGAAGGAGGGTCCCGCCAGCACGGCCTGACGCAGGTTGAATTCCTGTCTTCGAGAGTGGCCCGCCGTCTCCAGGCGACGGGAGTGGTTGTCTATTGTCTGTCTTTTCAACGCAACGCGTTTCCCGACGGGCTTCCAGCCTCCTCCTCGCCAGGGAGGGTGCTCCTGCCCGGTTCGGCACAGGCAAGTCGACATGAACATGCGCGAAGTCCAGCCATCGGCAGATCGTGTTTCGCAGGCCGCTCCCCAGCCGGTCCGGTCGAGGTCGGGGGGGACGCCGGCCCGGCGGGCTCCGCCGTTGCTGCCGGTGTCGCGTGACCAGGCGCCGCCGCTGTCCTTCGCGCAGCAGCGGTTGTGGTTCGTCGATCAGCTCGCCCCTGGGAGCCACGCGTACAACGTCATCCCCTATGCGCGACTGAGGGGGCCGCTCGACGTGGGCGCCCTGGAGCGGAGCCTGGCGGAGGTCATCCGTCGGCACGAGGCGCTGCGCACGAGCTTCGTCCGGGTGGAGGGGCGGCCGGTCCAGCGGATCTCCGCGGAGCTGGGGTTCCGGCTCCCCGTGGAGAGCCTCGAGTCCCTCCCGGAGGGGGAGCGGGAGGCGGAGGCGCGGCGTCAGGCGGAGGAGGAGGCGCGGCTTCCGTTCGATCTGGAGAAGGGCCCCCTGGTGAGGGCCCGGCTGTTGCGCGTGGGGGCCGAGGACCACGTGCTGTTGCTCACGTTGCACCACGTCATCAGCGACGTCTGGTCGCTGGGGGTGGTGGAGCGGGAGCTGACCGAGCTGTATGGCGCCTACTCCCGGGGTGCGGAGCCAACGCTCGCGGACCTACCCGTCCAGTACGCGGATTACGCGACGTGGCAACGCGAGTGGCTGCAGGGCGAGGTGCTCGAGGAGCAGCTCGCGTGGTGGAAGCAGCGACTGGCCGGGGCACCGCCAGCGATGGAGCTGCCGACGGACAGACCCCGGCCGCCCCTGCAATCCGCGCATGGCGCCGTGCTGCGAGTCATGCTGTCGCCAGCGCTCTCCGGCGCGGTGAACGGGTTCAGCCGGAAGCAAGGCGTCACACAGTTCATGACGCTGCTGGCGGGCTTCCATGCGCTGCTGGCGCGCTACAGCGGACAGAGTGACCTGGTGGTGGGGATGCCCATCGCCGGACGCAACCGGCGCGAACTGGAGGGGCTGGTCGGCTTCTTCGCCAACACGTTGCCATTGCGCGTGGATGGGAGTGGCGCGGAGAGTTTCCGGGAGTTGTTGGGCCGAGTGCGAGAGGCGTGCCTGGGGGCCTATGCCCACCAGGACCTGCCGTTCGAGCAGCTGGTGGATGCGTTGCAACCAGCGCGCGACCTGAGCCGCTCGCCGCTCTTCCAGGTGATGTTCGTCCTCCAGGGGGCGATGCCCTATGCCGCCCTGGAGCTGCCCGGAGTCTCCGCGACGGAGTTCGTCGTGGAGCCTGGCGTGTCTCGCTTCGACATCACGTTGTCGGTGCGGGAGACGCCGGAGGGGTGGCTGTGCATCTGGGAATACAACACCGACCTGTATGACGAGGGGACGGTGTCGAGGATGGCGGGGCACTACGAGAGGTTGTTGGAGGAGGCGGTGGGGAGGCCGGAGGAGAAGCTGTCGGCGTTGCGGTTGATGGGGGAGGAGGAGAGGCGGAGGGTGGTGGAGGAGTTCAACGCGACGCGGGTGGAGTACGCGGAGGCGGGGGGTGTGCACGAGCTGTTCGAGGCGTGGGCGAAGCGGACGCCGGAAGCAGTGGCGGTGCGGTTGGGGGAGGAGCGGCTGACGTACGGGGAATTGAATGAGAAGGCGAACCGGCTGGCGCACCACTTGAGAGGGCAGGGAGTGGGGCCGGACGTGAGAGTGGGTTTGTGCGTGCGCCGCTCGCTGGAGTTGGCGGTGGGGGTGCTGGGGATTCTGAAGGCGGGAGGGGCGTACGTGCCGTTGGACCCGGCGTACCCGGCGGAGCGGCTGGAGCGGATGCTGGAGTCGTCGGGCGCGGAGGTGGTGCTGACGCAGCGGGGGTTGGAGGGGGCGCTGCCGGGAGGAGGGGCGAGGCGTGTGTACCTGGACGCGGACACGGGGAAGTGGGCGAGGAGGAGCAAGGCGAACCCGAGGCCGCTGGGGGGGAAGGGAGCGCTGGCGTACGTCATCTACACGTCGGGGTCGACGGGGACGCCGAAGGGGGTGGCGATGGAGCACGGGCCGCTGCTGAACATGCTGCGGTGGCAGGTGGCGAGGGAGGTGGTGCCCGGGGGGAGGACGCTGCAGTTCTCAGCGCTGAGCTTCGACGTGAGCTTCCAGGAGATGTTCTCGACGTGGGGAGGTGGAGGGGAGCTGGTGCTGATTCCGGAGGAGCTGAGGCTGGAGGGGAGGGGGCTCTTGGAGGAGATGGAGAGGAGGGGAGTGACGAGGCTGTTCCTGCCCTTCGTGGCGCTGCAGAACCTGGCGGAGGTGTCGCAGAGGGAAGGGGTGGTGCCGAGGTGTTTGAGGGAAGTCATCACGGCGGGGGAGCAGCTGAGGGTGACGCCGGCGCTGAGGGGGATGATGGGGAGGATGGAGGGGTGCGTGCTGGAGAACCAGTACGGGCCGACGGAGACGCACGCGGCGACGGCGTACCGGTTGGAGGGGAGTCCGGAGACGTGGCCGGACCTGCCAGGGATAGGGAAGCCCATCGCGAACGCGAGGGTGCACCTGCTGGATGGGAATGGAGAGCCGGTGCCGGTGGGGGTGGTGGGAGAGGTGTACGTGGGAGGGGCTGGGTTGGCGAGGGGGTACCTGGGGCAGGAGGAGATGACGAGGGAGAGGTTCCAGGAGGACCGCGTCGGGGAGGAGGAGGGAGGGAGGCTGTACCGGACGGGGGACTACGCGAGGTACCGGAGTGACGGGAGCCTGGAGTTCCTGGGGCGGCGCGACGCGCAGGTGAAGGTGAGGGGCTTCCGCATCGAACTGGCGGAGGTGGAGGCCGCGCTCGCCAGGCACCCCGCCGTGAAGGACGTCGTGGTCGTGGCGAGGGAGAGCGGCGCTGGTGGGAAGCGGCTGGTGGCCTACGTGGTGCCGGGTGCGTCCCACGTGCTCGAGATCGCGGCGCTCAAGACCTTCCTCAAGGAGACGCTGCCCGAGTACATGGTGCCTTCGGCTTTCGTGCGCCTGGAGGCGTTCTCCCTCACTCCCAGCGGGAAGGTGGACCGCAACTCGCTGCCCGCGCCGGAGCTGGAGGGCTCGGCGCGAGAAGGGTTCATGGCGCCCCGGACGCCGATGGAAGAGCTGGTGGCGGGCACGTGGGCGCCGCTGCTGGGACTGGAGCGCGTGGGCGCGCATGCCCATTTCTTCGAGCTGGGCGGCCACTCGCTCCTCGCGACCCAGGTCGTCTCCCGGTTGCGTGAAGTCCTTCACGTGGACGTGCCCGTGCGCGTGCTCTTCGAGGCGCCCACCGTGGCCGAGCTCGCGCACCGGCTCGAGGTCATGCCGAGTGACATGCGGGGCCCGCGGGCTCCTCCGCTCGTGCCCAAGGGCGGAGGAGGCGCGCCGCCGTTGTCCTTCGCGCAGCAGCGTCTGTGGTTCCTCGAGCAGCTCGCGCCAGGGGGCTTCGCGTACAGCCTGCCCTTCGTCGCGCGGCTGAAAGGCCGGCTCGATGTGTCCGCGCTGGAGCGGAGCATCGGGGAGGTCGTCCGGCGACACGAGGCCCTGCGGACGACATTCACCCTGGTGGATGGTCAGCCCGTGCAGCGCGTCGCCTCGGAGCGGGTGCTCGCGTTGCCCGTCGACGACCTGGAGGCCGTGCCGGAGGGCGAACGCGAGGGCGTGGTGCGGCGCCGCGTGGAAGGAGAATTCCGACGCCCCTTCGACCTGGAGGAGGGGCCGCTGGTGCGAGCCCGGCTGTTGCGCTCGGCCCCGGACGAGCACGTGTTGGTGCTCGTCATGCACCACATCATCTGCGACGGTTGGTCCCTGGGGGTGCTCGCGCGCGAGCTGTCCTCCCTGTATGGGGCCTTCTCGTCGGGCACCGAACCTTCGCTGTCTCCAGTGACGCTCCAGTACGCGGACTACGCGCGGTGGCAGCGCGAGTGGATGCGCGGCGAGGTGCTGGAGACCCAGCTCGGCTGGTGGATGAAGCAGCTCGCCGGGGCTCCTCCGGTGCTGGAGCTGCCCACCGACCGGGCTCGTCCCGCGGTCCAGACCTTCCGAGGCGCCACACTCCCGGTGCGGCTGTCCGCGGCGCTCTCCGGTCCGCTCCGGGAGCTCAACCGCCGTGAGGGTGTCACGCCCTTCATGACGTTCCTCGCGGCGTACCAGGCTCTGCTGGCGCGCTACAGCGGGCAGTCGGACATCGTGGTGGGGTCACCCATCGCCGGGCGCACGCAGCGGGAGCTGGAGGGGCTGATCGGCTTCTTCGTCAATACGCTGGCGTTGCGGCTGGACTCCTCGGGGGAGGCGAGCTTCCGGGAGCTGGTGCTCCGGACCCGCGATGCCTGCCTGGGCGCGTACGGCCATCAAGACGTGCCCTTCGAGCAACTCGTGGACAGGTTGCGGCCCGTGCGGGAGCTGAGTCGCGCACCGCTCTTCCAGGTGATGTTCGCGCTGCAGGAGGCGGTCCCGACGCTCTCGCTGCCCGGCGTGTCGTCGGAGGAGCTCTCCTTCGAGGCGGGGCTGGCGAAGTTCGACCTCACGCTGTTCATCCGGGAGACCGCGGATGGCTGGGAGTCGCTCTGGGAGTACAACACCGACCTGTTCGACCGCGAGCGGGTCGCGCGCATGGCCGCGCACTACTCGAGGCTGCTGGAGGCGGCGCTCGCGAATCCCACGCGGCCCGTGTCGGAGCTGCCGCTGCTGGACGAGGAGGAGCGGCGGCGCGTGCTGGTGGAATGGAACCAGACGCGGACCGAGTACCCGCGTGACTCCAGTGTCCATGCGCTCTTCGAGGAGCAGGTGGCGCGCCGCCCCGACGCCGTGGCGGCGGAGTACGAGGGCCAGTCCCTCACGTACGCGCAGCTGAACCGCCACGCGAACCGGATCGCCCGCCACCTGCGTGGGCTGGGCGTCACTCCGGGAACGTTCGTGGGGCTGTGCGCCGGACGCTCGCTGGAGATGGTGGCGGCGACGATCGGCATCCTGAAGGCCGGCGGCGCCTATGTGCCGTTGGATCCGGCGTACCCGCGAGAGCGTCTGTCGTTCATGGTGGAGGACACCGCGGTGCCGGTGGTGCTCGTCCAGCCGGAGCTCGCCTCGAAGCTGCCACCGGTGGGCGCGCGAAGGGTGAGCTTGTCCTGGGAGTCGTTCGCGCACGAGGACGACACCAACCTGGGGGAGCGGGGCGCGCCCGAATCGCCGGCGTACGTGATGTACACATCGGGTTCGACGGGCAAGCCCAAGGGGGTGTGCGTTCCGCACCGGGGCGTCGTCCGGCTGGTGCGTGATGCCTCGTACCTCGAGGTGTCGGCGGAGGACCGCTTCACCCAGACGTCGAACACGGCATTCGATGCGGCGACGTTCGAGCTGTGGGGCGCGCTGCTCAACGGAGCGCGGCTGGTGGGCGTGCCGCGCGAGGTGGTGCTGTCCCCCGAAGCGCTGGCCACGTTCCTGAAGGAGAAGGAGGCCAGCGTGGTGTTCGTGACCACGGCGCTCTTCAACCAGCTCACCGCCGAGTCCCCGGAGATCTTCCAGGCCGTGAAGACCGTCGTGTTCGGCGGAGAAACGGCGGACGCGAGGGCGGTCCGGCGCGTGTTGGAGAGGGGGGCTCCGAGGCATCTGCTGCATGCCTATGGCCCCACGGAGAACACGTCGTTCTCGACGGTCTTCGAGGTGAAGGAGGTGGCGGAGGGCGCGGTGTCGGTGCCCATCGGCAAGCCGGTGTCGAACTCCGACGCGTACGTGCTGGATGAGCGAAGGCAGCCCGTGCCGGTCGGTGTCATCGGCGAGCTGTATGTCGGAGGGGATGGGTTGGCGCTCGGATACCTGAACCGGCCGGAGCTCACGGCGGAGAAGTTCGTGGCGCACCCGTTCGACCCGGCGCCTGGGGCGAAGCTGTATCGGACGGGGGACCTCGCGCGGTACCTGCCGGATGGGAACATCGAGTTCCTCGGGCGGCGTGATGCGCAGGTGAAGGTGCGCGGCTTCCGCATCGAGCTGGGGGAGATCGAAGCGGCCTTGGTGAAGCACCCCGCGGTGGGTGAAGCGGTGGTGATGGTCTGGGACGACGAGCTCGGCGGGAAGCGGCTGGTGGCGTACCTGGTCCTCTCGGCTGGCTCCGAGCTCGACGTCGCGGAGCTGCGAGCCTTCCTCAAGGGGGCGCTGCCGGAGCACATGGTGCCCTCGGCCTTCTTGCGATTGGAGAGACTCCCCCTCACGCCGAACGGGAAGGTGGACCGCAAGGCGCTGCCCGCGCCGGAGACGGCGAGGACGGAGCGCGCGGGCCACGTCGCTCCCCGGACGCGGATGGAGCAGGTGGTGGCGGACATCTGGGCGCCCCTCCTGGGGCAGGAACACGTGGGGGCCCAGGACAACTTCTTCGAACTGGGGGGGCACTCCCTGCTGGCGGCACGGGTGGCCTCACGCCTGCGCGAGGCGCTGCGGATGGAGCTGTCGATCCGGGTGCTCTTCGAGAACCCGACGCTCGCGGAGCTGGCGGCGCGGCTCGAGGCGCTGGCGAGTGGCGCCGACCTCCGGCGTCTCCCGGCGTTGCTCCCCGCGACGCGAGAAGGCGAGCTGCCCTTGTCCTTCGCGCAGCAGCGGTTGTGGTTCATCGAGCAGCTCGAACCCGGGGGGTACACGTACAACGTGCCCTATACGTTGCGGTTGAAGGGCGGGTTGGACAGGGATGCACTGGCGCGGAGCCTGGAGACGGTGGTGCGTCGGCACGAGGCCCTGCGGACGACCTTCGCGGAGGTGAACGGGCATCCGGTGCAGCGCATCGCGCCTCAGCTGGAGCTGTCGCTTTCAGTGGAGGACCTGGAGGGGAGGTCGGTGGAAGACGTCCGGCGGCGCGTGGCGCAGGAGGCTCGGCGCCCGTTCGATCTGGAAACGGGCCCCTTGGTGAGGGCGACGCTGCTGCGGGTGGCCGCGGACGAACACGTCCTGGTGGTCGTGATGCACCACATCGCCTGCGACATCTGGTCATTGGACCTGCTGCTGCGTGAGGTGGAGGTGCTCTATCGGGCATTCTCCGAGGGGACCGAGCCCCAGCTGCCAGCGCTGCCCGTGCAGTACGCGGATTATGCGAAGTGGCAGCGTGAGTGGTTGCAGGGCGAGGTGCTCGAGGAGCAGCTCACGTGGTGGAAGCAGCACCTCGTGGGAGCGCCGCATGTGCTGGAGCTACCGACGGACAGGCCTCGGCCTCCCGCGCAGACCTTCCGTGGGGCCAACCTGTCGAGACCCCTGCCTCCGTCGCTGTCGGGGGCGGTGAAGGAGCTGAGTCACAAGGCAGGCGCCACGCTCTTCATGACCTTCCTGGCGGGTTTCCATGCGCTGCTGGCGCGCTACAGCGGACAGAGTGACCTGGTGGTGGGGACGCCCATCTCCGGGCGCAATCGACGTGAGGTCGAGGGGCTCGTCGGCTTCTTCCTCAACACGTTGCCGCTGCGAGTGGATGGGAGTGGCGCGGAGAGTTTCCGGGAGTTGTTGGGCCGTGTGCGCGAGGCGTGTCTGGGGGCCTATGCCCATCAGGACCTGCCGTTCGAGCAGCTGGTGGATGCGTTGCAGCCAGCGCGCGACCTGAGCCGCTCGCCGCTCTTCCAGGTGATGTTCGTCTACCAGAACGAGCTGAAGCCGGTGTCGCTGCCCGGCGTGGTCGTCGACGAGTTCTCCTTCCAACCTGGGTTGGCGAAGTTCGACCTGACCATGTTCGTCCGGGAGACGCCGGAGGGGTGGCTGAGCGTCTGGGAATACAACACCGACCTGTATGACGAGGGGACGGTGTCGAGGATGGCGGGGCACTACGAGAGGTTGTTGGAGGAGGCGGTGGGGAGGCCGGAGGAGAAGCTGTCGGCGTTGCGGTTGATGGGGGAGGAGGAGAGGCGGAGGGTGGTGGAGGAGTTCAACGCGACGCGGGTGGAGTACGCGGAGGCGGGGGGTGTGCACGAGCTGTTCGAGGCGTGGGCGAAGCGGACGCCGGAAGCAGTGGCGGTGCGGTTGGGGGAGGAGCGGCTGACGTACGGGGAATTGAATGAGAAGGCGAACCGGCTGGCGCACCACTTGAGAGGGCAGGGAGTGGGGCCGGACGTGAGAGTGGGTTTGTGCGTGCGCCGCTCGCTGGAGTTGGCGGTGGGGGTGCTGGGGATTCTGAAGGCGGGAGGGGCGTACGTGCCGTTGGACCCGGCGTACCCGGCGGAGCGGCTGGAGCGGATGCTGGAGTCGTCGGGCGCGGAGGTGGTGCTGACGCAGCGGGGGTTGGAGGGGGCGCTGCCGGGAGGAGGGGCGAGGCGTGTGTACCTGGACGCGGACACGGGGAAGTGGGCGAGGAGGAGCAAGGCGAACCCGAGGCCGCTGGGGGGGAAGGGAGCGCTGGCGTACGTCATCTACACGTCGGGGTCGACGGGGACGCCGAAGGGGGTGGCGATGGAGCACGGGCCGCTGCTGAACATGCTGCGGTGGCAGGTGGCGAGGGAGGTGGTGCCCGGGGGGAGGACGCTGCAGTTCTCAGCGCTGAGCTTCGACGTGAGCTTCCAGGAGATGTTCTCGACGTGGGGAGGTGGAGGGGAGCTGGTGCTGATTCCGGAGGAGCTGAGGCTGGAGGGGAGGGGGCTCTTGGAGGAGATGGAGAGGAGGGGAGTGACGAGGCTGTTCCTGCCCTTCGTGGCGCTGCAGAACCTGGCGGAGGTGTCGCAGAGGGAAGGGGTGGTGCCGAGGTGTTTGAGGGAAGTCATCACGGCGGGGGAGCAGCTGAGGGTGACGCCGGCGCTGAGGGGGATGATGGGGAGGATGGAGGGGTGCGTGCTGGAGAACCAGTACGGGCCGACGGAGACGCACGCGGCGACGGCGTACCGGTTGGAGGGGAGTCCGGAGACGTGGCCGGACCTGCCAGGGATAGGGAAGCCCATCGCGAACGCGAGGGTGCACCTGCTGGATGGGAATGGAGAGCCGGTGCCGGTGGGGGTGGTGGGAGAGGTGTACGTGGGAGGGGCTGGGTTGGCGAGGGGGTACCTGGGGCAGGAGGAGATGACGAGGGAGAGGTTCCAGGAGGACCGCGTCGGGGAGGAGGAGGGAGGGAGGCTGTACCGGACGGGGGACTACGCGAGGTACCGGAGTGACGGGAGCCTGGAGTTCCTGGGGCGGCGCGACGCGCAGGTGAAGGTGAGGGGCTTCCGCATCGAACTGGCGGAGGTGGAGGCCGCGCTCTCGAGGCACCCCGCGGTGCGGGATTGCATCGTGGATGCGACGGAGGCTGCGTCGGGGCAGAAGCTGCTGGTGGCGCACGTCGTCGGCAAGCCCGGACAGCAGACGCCGGCCAGCGATGAGCTGAAGAGCTACCTCAAGGAGACGCTGCCCGAGTACATGGTGCCGTCGGCCTTCATACCCCTGGCGACCGTCCCGTTGACGCCCAGCGGGAAGGTGAACCGACGGGCGTTGCCCGCTCCGGACCTTGGCCGCAAGGAGTCGCGCACATATGTCGCGCCACGCACCGTGACGGAGATGCGCGTCGCGAGCGTCTGGGAGGAGTTGCTGGGCATCCGTCCCATTGGGGTACGGGACAACTTCTTCGAGCTGGGGGGCAACTCGCTGCTGGCCATCCGGCTGTTGTCGCGAATCCGCGCGAGCCTGGGAAGGAGCCCCCCGGTGTCGGCGCTGTTCGAGGACGCGACCGTCGAACACCTGGCCGCGCTGGTGCGCCAGGAGGCGGGGCCGTGGTCGCCGCTCGTGGAGTTCAGCAAGGGAGATGGACGGCGGCCCTTCTTCTGCGTGCACGCGGTGGGCGGCACCGTGTTGGGGTACGTGGAGCTGGCACGACGGCTCGGCCCGGAGCAACCCTTCTACGGCCTGCAGTCACGCGGACTGGACGGGGACCAGGAGCCGTGCGGTTCGGTGGAGGAGATGGCCGCGCTCTACGTCGAGGCGGTGCGGAGCGTTCAGCCGTCGGGGCCCTACCTGCTCGGCGGCTGGTCGATGGGCGGCATCATCGTGCTCGAGATGGCGAGGCAGCTCCAGGCGCGCGGTGAGCAGGTCGCGCTCATGGCCCTCATCGACAGCTACGACGTCACCGCGGCGGTGGAGGGACTGTCCTCGACGCAGCACGAGTCCTCGCGGCTGGGCCTGCTGTTCTATCGGGACCTGCTGAAGGCGGCGGGGCACGAGCCGCCCCTCTCGGAAGCCGCGCTCGCGCGGATGGGACCCGAGGAGCTGAGCGGAGCCCTGGAGGAGGTCGGCAAGGCCGCGGTGGCGGTGATGGGCGCGGGTGCCCAGCCCTTGCAGGCCCTGCGGCGCGTCTTCGAGGCGAACCTGCGGGCCGCGTGGCGCTACACGCCGCCACGCCACGAAGGTCGCCTCACCCTCTTCGAGGCGAGCGAGTCCGCGCTGGTCGTGCAGGGGGGCTCGCGCTTCGGAGCGAAGGAGGTGGAGGTCCACACCCTGGAGGGAGACCACTACTCCTTGCTGCGTGCCCCGGGCGTCGAGGCGCTGGCGGCGCGGCTCGCGACGTGCCTGGAGCGGGCTCGGGCCGCCGTGTCCGAGCGAGTGGAAACGCGTCGGGTCGGGTCCTGAGGGAGAGTCGCCATGTCGACCGAGGCCATCCTCCCCACGCCCACGTCCGCCGCCCCGAGGGCGCCGGTCAACAAGTGGCTCGTCACGCTCTCCGTGTCCTTCGGCACGATGATGGCCTCCATCGACTCGTCCATCGTCAACGTGGCGCTGTCGCAGATCCGCAGCTCCATCGGGGCGACCGTCCAGGAGATCACCTGGATGAGCACCAGCTTCATCATCGCCACGGTGCTGCTGCTGCCGCTCACGGGCTTCTTCGGACGGCTCTTCGGTCAGAAGCGCACCTATCTGGTGTGCCTGGCCCTCTTCATCGCCAGCTCGTTCCTCTGTGGGGTGGCCTGGAGCCTGCCCTCGCTGGTGTTCTTCCGGGCCTTGCAGGGCATTGGCGCGGGGCTGCTCATCCCCACCGAGCAGGCCATCCTCCAGCAGACCTGGCCGCCCGAGGAGCAGGGCATGGCCATGGGCCTCTTCACGACCATCATCACCGTGGGGCCCGCCGTCGGCCCCACGCTCGGTGGCTACATCGTCGACAACTTCCACTGGTCGTGGATCTTCTTCATCAACGTCCCCATCGGGCTGCTCGGCCTGGTGATGGTGTGGCGCTTCGTCGAGGAGCCCGAGGACGTGCTGGCCGCCAACCGGGCCACCGCCGAGCTGCGGCGACGCCACATCGACTGGGCTGGCATCGGCCTGCTCTGGCTGGGGATGGCGACGCTCCAGTTCGTGCTGGAGGAGGGGCAGCGCCACGATTGGTTCGAGTCGAGGGTCATCTCCACCTGTCTGCTGGTGGCGGTCTTCTCCCTGGCGGCGTTCGTGCTGCGGGAGCTCACCGCGGTGGCGCCGGCGGTGGACCTGCGCCTCTTCAAGGAGCCGGTGTACGCGTCGGGAGCGGTGCTCGGCTCGGTGATGTTCTTCATCCTCACGTCGAACCTGTTCCTGCTGCCCCTCTTCATGCAGGAGCTGCTCGGCTTCACGGCCATGCAGGCGGGCGAGGTGCTCATGCCTCGCACGCTGGTGATGCTCGTCTTGATGCCCATCATCGGGCGTCTCTACAACCGCGTCTCCCCTCACGCGCTCATCGCCCTGGGGCTGTTCATCATCGGGCTGGCGGTCCACCGGATGATGCGTGTGTCGCTGGATACGGGGCGGGCGGAGATCATCACGGCGATCATGCTGCAGGGGCTGGGCACCAGCCTGCTCTTCGTGCCGCTCAACGTCCTGGTGTTCGAGAAGGTCGAGCGGACCCGGATGGCGGATGCCACCGGCATCAACACGTTGATGCGGCAGCTCGGCACCTCCACGGGGCTGGCGCTCTTCGCCACGCTCTTGACGCGCTATACCGCGCAGGCCCAGGCGGGCCTCTCCGCGCAGCTCGTCCCCGAGCGCCCCGAGCTGTACGAGCGGCTCTCCTCGATGGTGAGCGGCCTCGTGGCGGGTGGAGTCGAGGGCTACGAGGCCACGGAGGCGAGCCTGCGCCTGCTGGCGGGTGGCCTCCAGCGACAGGCGTCGCTGCTGGCCTTCAACCGGGTCTTCACGTTGGCCGCGCTGGTGTTCGCGTTGTCGCTGCCGTTGCTGGGCTTTCTCTGGGCCTCTCCGAGCAAGAAGGCCGCGCGGCGGGCCTCGAAGACGGAGCCGGACGAGGTTCACCTGGATGTGGAGGTCTGACCTGTCATGAGTGCCAGCCCCCGATTGGTGGAGAAGGAAGGGTCCGCTCCCAGGCCCTCGGCCGAGGAGGCGCTCCGGGAGAAGCGGGGCCGCAGGGGCGCGCTGTTCCTGGGCTCCACCGCGGTGGCGATGGTCGCGGGGATCGGCGGCTACATGCTGCTCACGCGGGGCCAGGAGGCCACGGACAACGCGCAGGTGCAGGCGGACCTGGTGCCTATCAACGTTCGCGTGGGAGGTCCCGTGCTGCACGTGAACGTGGCGGACAACGCGCGGGTGAAGAAGGGGGACGTGCTGGTGGAGATCGACCCGCGCGAGTACGCCGTCCGTCTCGCCCAGGCGGAGGCGGACCTGCTGTCCGCGCGCGCCCAGTCCCGCGCGGCCGAGTCCCAGATGCAGGTGGCGGAGGCGAGCGCGCGGGGCGGGGTGGCCGCGGCGCGTGCCGTGGTGTCCAGCAGCACGGCGGCGGTGAGCAGCGCCGCGGCCCAGGTGGAGGTGGCCCGCGCGGCCGTGGCCCGGGCGCAGACCGACGCCCAGCGCAAGGCGCTGGAGGTCGAGCGCGTGCAGCGGCTGCGTGCGTCGGAGGTCGCCGCCCAGCAGGAACTCGACGATGCCCTGGCCGCGGACCAGGCCGCGCAGGCGTCCCTGGCCGGGGCCCGCGCGCAGCTCGCCGCGGCCGAGCAGGCCCACCAGGTCGCGCTCGGGAAGGTGGACGAGGCTCGGGGACAGCTGGACCAGAGCGCCCCCGTGGACGCGAAGATCGCCGTGGCGCGCGCCAGCACGGAGCTCGCCCGCGCCAGGGTCTCCGTCGCCGAGGCCGCGCTGGAGCAGGCGCGCCTGCAACTCGAGTTCACCCGGGTCCTCGCGCCAGCGGACGGAACCGTGTCCAAGCTGTCCGTACACGAAGGGCAACTCCTGACGTCGGGACAACCGGTGGCGAGGCTCGTCCCTCCCCACACGTATGTCGTCGCCAACTTCAAGGAGACCCAGGTCGGCCACATCCGCCCCGGCCAGCGCGTCGAGGTCCGGGTGGATGCCTTTCCAGGACTCACCCTGGCAGGGCAGGTGGAGAGTCTTTCAGGAGGGACGGGCGCCAGCTTCTCCCTGCTGCCACCCGACAACGCGTCGGGAAACTTCGTGAAGGTCGTGCAGCGCGTGCCCGTCCGGATCGCCTGGAAGAGCACGCCTGGAGACCTGCCCTTGCAGGCCGGCTTGTCGGCGGAAGTCACCGTCTACACCGCCGGCGAGTAGTTTTGCGGTGTGGATGTCTTTGGGTTGTCGCCTTGTCTCTGTGTTTTTGTTTGTGATAAATGATTGCCTGATTATTCATGTCTTCCCCGCAGAGGGCCTCCATGAACATCGAACAGTCTCCCATCACGCAGATGGAGCAGCGGATCGCCGGCTATTGGGGGGAGTTGCTGGGCCTCCAGGAGATTGGTCGGGGAGACCACTTCATCTCGCTCGGCGGCAACTCGCTGCTCGCGACGATGCTCGCCAACCGCATCGAGGAGGACATGGGCATCCGCCCGTCCATGGGGGAGTTGTTCAACACCCTGGGAGAGGTGGCGACGTTCTGTGAGCAGCTGGTGAGGGAGCAGTCGGAGGCGGGGAGATGAGCTACGAGCTGTCCCATCTCCAGGCCCTGGAGGCCGAGTCCCTCTTCATCATCCGCGAGGTGGTGGCCGAGTTCGCCCGCCCCGTGTTGTTGTTCTCGGGGGGCAAGGATTCGGCGGTGATGCTGTGGCTGGCCGAGAAGGCCTTTGCCCCGGCTCCGCTGCCCTTTCCCCTGATGCATGTCGACACCGGGCACAACTTTCCGGAGGTGCTCGAGTACAGGGACCAGCGCGCTGCGGCGCTAGGCGCGCGGCTGGAGGTGGCCTCGGTGCAGGCATTCATCGACGCCGGCCGGCTGACGGAGGAGAAGGGGCCGCGAGCCTCGCGCAATCGCTTGCAGACGGCGCCGCTGCTGGACGCCATCGAGAAGCACCAGTTCGACGCTGTCTTCGGAGGCGCGCGCCGTGACGAGGAGAAGGCGCGGGCGAAGGAGCGCGTCTTCTCCTTCCGGGACGAGTTCGGCCAGTGGGACCCGAAGAACCAGCGCCCGGAGCTCTGGAACCTCTACAACGGCCGTCACCGACGCGGCGAGCACATCCGCGTCTTCCCGCTGTCCAACTGGACCGAGATGGACATCTGGCAATACATCGCCCAGGAGCGCATTCCGCTCCCCTCCATCTATTACAGTCACCGGCGCGAGGTGTTCCGCCGCGACGGCATGCTGATGGCGTGTTCGCCCTACCTGCCGCTGCTCCCGGGGGAGCGGGCGACGACGGCCCAGGTGCGCTTCCGCACGGTCGGAGACATGACGTGCACCGCCTGTGTCGAGTCCACCGCCACCACGGTGGAGCAGGTCATCCAGGAGATCTCCGTGTCCCGGGTGACCGAGCGGGGCGCGAGCCGCGCGGACGACAAGTTCAGCGAGACGGCCATGGAAGACCGCAAGCGCGAGGGGTATTTCTAATGGAGCTGCTCAGGTTCGCCACGGCGGGCTCGGTCGACGATGGGAAGAGCACCCTCATCGGTCGGCTGCTCTACGACACGAAGTCCATCTTCGAGGACCAGCTCTCGGCGGTGGAGCGCACGAGCAAGGCGCGAGGGGACGAGTACGTCAACCTGGCGCTGCTCATGGATGGCCTGCGCGCCGAGCGCGAGCAGGGCATCACCATCGATGTGGCCTACCGCTACTTCGCCACGCCGCGGCGCAAGTTCATCATCGCGGACACCCCGGGGCACATCCAGTACACGCGCAACATGGTGACGGGCGCGTCGACCGCGGACCTCGCCCTGGTCCTGGTGGACGCGCGCAAGGGCATCCTCGAGCAGACGCGGCGCCATGCGTTCATCGCGTCGCTGCTGCGGGTGCCCCACGTGGTGCTCTGCATCAACAAGATGGACCTGGTGGACTACAGCGAGTCCGTCTTCGAGGCCATCAAGGACGAGTTCCGCAGGTTCTCCATGAAGCTGGAGCTCACGGACCTCACGTTCGTGCCTATCTCCGCGCTGAACGGCGACAACGTGGTGACGCGCTCGGCGAAGATGCCCTGGTACCAGGGCTCGGTGCTCCTGCACCACCTGGAGAACGTGCACATCGCGTCGGACCGGAACCTCGTCCAGGTGCGCTTCCCGGTGCAGTACGTGTCGAGGCCCATCTCCAAGAAGCTGCATGACTACCGGGCCTACTCGGGGCAGCTGCTGGGAGGCGTGGTGCGGCCGGGTGACGAGGTGAAGGTGCTGCCCTCGGGGTTCACCACGCGCATCCGCTCCATCGAGCTGGCCGGTCGCCCCGTGGAGGAGGCCTTCCCGCCCATGTCCGTCAACATCTCGCTGACGGATGAGATCGACATCAGCCGGGGCGACATGCTCTGCCGGCCGGGCAACCCGCCCAGCGTCTCGCAGGACCTGGATGCCATGGTGTGCTGGATGGTGGAGCAGCCCCTGCAGCCCGGCGCGAAGCTGGCCATCAAGCACACCACGCGGCATGCCCGAGCCCTGGTGAAGGACCTCCAGTACCGCATCGACGTCAACACCCTCCACCGGGACGAGGAGTGCAGGGCGTTGAGGTTGAATGAGATTGGACGGCTGTCGTTGCGAACCACCGCGCCGCTCTTCTTCGACGAGTACCGGCGCAATCGCCATACGGGAAGTTTCATCCTCATCGACGAGGCGACGAACGCCACCGTGGGCGCCGGGATGATCAACGGCCCGGCGGTCTGAAGCGCGCGGCAGCGGTCTCCGAGTGGGTCCATACGCCTCCGCCATGGGTGGTGGCACAGACACGGGAGTGAGCCGAACGTGAGTGCGCGAGAGGCGGTCGTGACACAGACGAGGGCGGGTTTGGCCCGGCCGGGCGGTTTCATCCTGTGGTTCACCGGGATGTCCGGGGCGGGGAAGAGCACGCTCTCCATGGCGGTGCGCCGCCGGTTGGAGGGGGCGCACTCCGTGGAGGTGATCGACGGAGACGAGGTCCGCGCCTTCCTGTCGCGAGGGCTGGGCTTCACGCGGCCTGATCGCGAGGAGAACATCCGGCGCATCGGCTACGTGGCGAGGGTGCTCGCCAAGCACCGCGTGGCGGTCATCTCCGCCGCCATCTCTCCGTACCGCGAGTCGCGCGACGAGGTGCGGAGGTTGGCCACCGAGGCGGGCATCCCCTTCATCGAGGTGTATGCGCGGGCGAGCCTGGAGTCGCTCGTGCAACGCGACGTGAAGGGGCTCTACAAGAAGGCCCTGGCGGGAGAGATATCCCACTTCACGGGCATCTCGGATCCCTATGAGCCCCCCGAGTCGCCGGAGGTGACGGTGCGCACCGACTCGGAGACGGTGGAGGCCGGAGTGGAGCGCATCCTCACCGCCTTGCGCGAGCGCGGGCTCATCGCGCGTTCCTGACCCAGTGGGCTCGCTGGGTGGTTGGTTTTTCGACGCCGGACACCAGTGAACACCGCCGTATTGCTTGCCCAGTCAGAGGATGGATATGAGAAATCTTTCAATGACTCCGCGCGGGTCGACGTGGAGTGTCTTCGCGGCCCAGGAGCTCGACCGGAATTCCTGGCGGCAGCTCATCCGCAACGAGATTCCCGCGGTGGTCATCCGGGGTTTCGCCACGCCGGAGGAGTGCGCGCGTCTGGTCGAACGCGCGCAGGCGATTGGCTTCGAGGCGTACAAGAACGTCGTGCCGCCGATCGACCGGATTGGCGCGACGGTGTTCGAGCACAACGGCGCGGATGTCTCGACCTATTTCGCGCGGGCGGAGCAGTGTCGGGCGATCCAGGGGGAGATCTTCGCGCAGTCGTTCTCTCCGCTCGAGCGCTTGATGAGCCGCTTGCGCGAGGCCACCGGGGCTCCGGTGCAGATCGCCGCGGATCCCCGGCGGGGGACCTACTGCGCGGGGCTCATCCGCCGCATCGAGAACGGGACGCTGCTCCACATCGACTATGCCCCCGCCGAGCAGCCGGATTGGTGGGTGGCGCAGATCCAGGTCCAGCTCGCGTGGAACCTCTATCTGGAGCTCGATCCACAGAATCCCGGTAGGACCCACGTCTTCAACCGCGAGTGGGTGCCGGAGGACGAGGTCTACAAGCTGGCGGGGACGTATGGCTACAGCCGCCCGGTGGTCGAGGGCGCGGCGAAGTACACGCTGCGGCCCACGCTGGGGGACGTGTACATCTTCAGCACGCGGAACTACCACGAGGTGGATTCGAGCGGGGGCCATCGCACGACGGTGACGTCGGCCATCGGGACGCACCCCGATGGGAGGATCGTCCTGTGGTCCTGACCGCCCACCCGGGGTGTACCGCGGCGGTGATGCACGGTGCCGACCGCCCCGTGGAGCTCCAGCACTTCCCCGCGCCGGAGCTGGCGCCGGGGGAGGTGCTCCTCGAGACGCTCTTCTCCGAAGTCTGCGGGACGGACGTCCACCTGTCGCACGGTCGGCTCGCCGGTGTGCCGTATCCCATCATCCCCGGCCATGTCTCCGTCGGCAGGGTGCTGGCGGTGCGCGGAGAGCCGCGTGACGTGGACGGGCGCCCCGTGCGCGTCGGGAGCATCGTCACCTTCCTCGACGTCGTCGGGACCTGCAACGCCTGTTGGTTCTGTCTCGTCGCCAAGACGCCGAACCGCTGTCCCTCGCGGCGCGTGTATGGAGTCACCTGTTCGGCGAAGGAGGGGCTGTACGGGGGGTGGTCGCAGCTCATCACCCTGAAAGCCGGGGTGGCCATCCTGGAGGTGCCGCCGACGCTCGCGCCGGAGCGGGTGATCGCGGGAGGCTGCGCATTGCCGACCGCGATCCACGCGGTCGACACGGCGCGTATCCAGCTGGGAGATCGCGTGCTGGTCCAGGGGGCGGGGCCGGTGGGGCTGAGCGCGGCGACGCTGGCCCTGCTCTCGGGGGCTGGCGCCGTCTATGTCGTCGAACGTCACGAGGTGCGACTGGCGATGGCCCGCGAGTTCGGGGTCGATGAGGCCATCCGGCTCGACGAGACGGGCTCACGCGGCCACGTGGAGCGGGTTCTCTCGCTCACCGAGGGGCGTGGTGTGGACGTGACCATCGAGGCCACCGGCGTGCCCGCCGCGGTCAAGGACGGCATCCGGATGACGCGTGACGGAGGGCGTTACGTGGTCGTCGGGCACTACACGGACCATGGCGAGGTGGGCATCAATCCCCACACGGAGATCAATCGGAAGCACCTCGAGGTCCGTGGCGTGTGGGGCGTGGACTTCAGCCATTTCCATCGAATGCTCCGCATCCTGGACCGGTACGGCGCCAGGGTCGCGGGGGGAAGAGGGTGGGAGCACATGGTCAGCCGCACCTATGGCCTCGAAGAGGTGAACCAGGCCCTTTCCGATGTCGAGACGGGTCGCATCGTGAAGGGGCTCATCCGCCCCAATCCCGTTCGGCCCTCGCCATGACGGCCGCTCCGCCCCCTGTCGCCGTGTCATCCCGGAGACCCGCCCTGGGCTTCATCGGTGGCGGGGTGATGGCCGAGGCGTTGATTGGCGCGGTCACCGGGGCCTGTCTGGTCGCGCCCGGGGCGATCCTCGTTGGCGAGGTCAGCGAGGAGCGTCGCCGCGTGCTCCGTGAGAGACACGGGGTCGGCGTCACCAAGGACAACCTCGCGGCGGCGGGCGCGGAGCTCGTCGTGCTGGCCGTGAAGCCGCAGCATCTGGGGAGCGTCCTCAAGCAGCTGCGTGGACGGCTCCGGGAGGACACGATTGTCGTCAGCATCGTCGCGGGCGCGCGGCTGAGGACGCTGTGCGAGGGGCTCGGGCACGGGCTCGTCGTTCGGGCCATGCCCAACACCCCCGCGCGTGTCCGCAAGGCGGCGACCTTCTGGAGAGCGAGCGCGGACTTGAGCGTGCCGGCATTGGGGCGGGTGCGCTCACTGTTGGGGGCGCTCGGCACGGAGGTGGAGGTCGACGACGAGGCGGGCGTGGAGATGGCCACGGGGCTCGCCGGGCCGATGCCCGCCTTCGTCTATCTCTTCATCGAGGCGTTCATCGACGCTGGCGTGGCCCTGGGGCTGTCGCGCGAGCAGGCCACGCTGGCGACCGTGGAGAGCATGCGCGGGAGCCTGGAGCTGCTGCTGCGCACCCAGGAGTCCCCGGCGGCGTTGCGTGCTCAGGTCACCAGTCCGGGGGGCGCGACGCTGGCGGGTCTGAAGGTGTTCGAGAGCGAGGGCGTCCGGGAGATGGTGGACGCGGCGGTCCGCGCGGTACACGCCCGTGCGCAGGAGCTGGGTCAGCTCGCGCTCGCTTCGCGTGAGCCGGGGAAGGACGGCTGACTCTCGCTCGCGCGGGGAGAGCCACGGACCGCCGGGGCTCATGGGGCGCCACGTGTCAGTCGTGGCGGGGCCCGTGAGCCCACGGGCGGCAGGTGTTGGGCTCGTGCGATGGAGTTGTCGGTGCGAGCTACAGGCACTCGCTATTGACATACTCGATGAAGTAGGGGGACCTGATGCCAGTGCGCAATGGCGTCTGGCGACAGAAGCAGCGATCCGAGCCGACCTCCGTGGTGTACGTGGCGTCGTTGTAATAGACCGTCAAGGAGTCCGTCAGGCACGTGTACAACGCGGCTTCATTCGAGGCCAGGTCGGCTTGCGGCTCCAGGTCGGCTTCGCTCTCGCCACAGCCAGACTGAAGTCCGATGATGGCAAGCCCCAAGAACAGTGTACGCATTGCTCCTCCGAATGGATGTGGTGCTCTGCTCAATCACTGCACTGGCATGATGCCATGAATGACTTGCGCGAGTACATGCGGGGAGCTTCGTGGCGGCCGAAGCGCTTGGGGCCGCTGACGACTGTCTTCAGGGAAGTGTGTTGCCCTGGGGCATCTTGCTCTGGCGGGGGTAGTGCCGACCCCTGTCAGGGGGGATGGGCACTGCGCGCTTGCTGCATTTGGGGCGTCATCCCCTCACGCCGTGGAGCCGGCCAGGGTGCGAGGCTGGGGGCCTGGGCGTGTCGCGCGCCCGTCGTGCCAGGGTGAAGCCGAACCAAAGGCCGTAGGCGCAGAGCAGGAATACCGCCGTCGCGCCAAGGGCCCAGCCGAGGCTCCCGGTCACCTTGCGAACGATGATGAAGAAGTCTCCGGCCAGGCCCAGCGCCAGGGTGACCGTGGCGGCCAGGATCATGCGGCTCGCGAACCGGTGAAACCGTTCGGTGTCTTCGCCGTGCTCCACCATGCGGTGGTAGGCGGCGGGGGCCAGCAGGAAGAGGATGCTCACGGTCATCATGACGAGGGCAGCGAGGTGCACGTACCTGGACGAGGCGGGGAGCTTCTCGAACGCGGGCATCAGGACGGTGGTGAACTGGAACCCGAGGAGAGCCTGGACCCCGGGGAGGATGACGCGTGCTTCCGTCAGGACGTGCTGGATGCGGTCCTTGAGTTCGGTCTGCCCCCGCGCCTCGTGATGGTCGTCCATGTCCGTCCTCCGACGCTCGTTCCTCTTTCGCCACAGATCGGCCGCCTCCAGGCCGTACAGGAGTGCGAACGCGACCATGGCCGTCCCCAGTCCGAGTGTGACGCCCCAGGCCCGTCCGAGGACCTTCTCGCCCGCGACAAAGGCGAGGATCGCGAGCGCCGCGATGATGGGCAGCACGACTCCCTCGAGGAGCCGCGTCACGAACCGGTGGAGCCGTGGCGTGTCCTGTCCACGCTCGACGATGCGGTGGTAGTTCCCTGGGGTGATGAGGAGGACCACGGCGAGAAGCAGCAGGGAGAGCTCCACCAGCATCAGGAAGTGGGTGCCGCGGGGGAGCGACTCGTAGCCTTCCTCGAAGAACATGCGGAAGCCGAACCCCATCAGCACCTGGGTGCCCAGCATGAGGATCCGGGTCTCGTCGAGTGATTGCTGAATCCGGGTTGTCAGCTCGGGCCGTGTCATCGTTCCCTCGGGATGGCTCCGGGAGTCCTTTGATTCGAGTGGGGCACCCTCCGCTGTGCGATTCCACGAAGTCGCTCGGTCGATACGCCAGGGATGGGCATCGACAATGGCTCTCGCTCGACTGGTGGGGCCAGCGGCGTCCATCCGCATCGTGGGCTCGCCTCGCTCCTTGCTGGGCTAGTGTGGGGCGCATGCATGCCGGGCTGAATCGGCCATGTTTCCGTGTCGAAGGACCAGAGGTTCACCGCTACCCGTGAGAGGCTCGGACTCGCGTGCCGTCAGCTCGGCGATGGCCGAGTCGCCTTTGAATTCCTCCTTCATGCGGATGACGGCGACTTCGGGCAGGTAGCGCCCGGCGCGGGGGAGCGGCCTCCGGCGGCGGCCTGGGGCTCAGCCGAGGCCGCTTGACGCGTCAAGCGCTACGGTTGACGCGTCAATTCCGGTCCCCCAGGTGGACTTGTCGCAGAGGGTCGAAGGGGGGCGTCATGGCGCGGCCCGTGCATGGTGGCGCCGAGCCTGCTCCTCCTACGCCCTGACGGAAGGATTTCGCATGGTGTCGACGAATCGGACCTTCAATGAGGTGATGCCTCGACGGGGCTCCTGCTGTATCCCGACTTCGCGCTTTTCTGTGTCTCATGCACCTGGCGCCGGGTTGTCGTGGCTGAGGCTTTTCCGTCAAAACACCTCCCTGGCGTTGCTGATGGTTTTGCTCACTGCTTTGGCGCCAACCTTTGCATTCGCCGCACACCTCAAGACCATCGACGGCAAGTGGTTCGACTTCATGCCTTCTGGGGTCTATACGCTCCTGAAGTCAGGGCGGCTCCAAGTTCAAGTTCTCCAAGCTCCGTCCGGTCCCCCGGGTGTTGGGAGCATCAAGGCTGTTGCTATCGCGTATGGGAAGTCGCTCGTGCGCTTTAGCGTTCAGGAGAAAAAGCTTGTCGTTTCAAGGGGCTCTTCTGATGTGAGTTCTCTTGTGGTGTTCAAGTCTGCGGAAAATCCCAGTGGTTGGCGGGTGTTTTTGATATCCGATCCTGCCTCCTATGTCGATGTCAGCCTGGCCAGCGCGCCGTCAGGTAGCTTCCTTAATGTGGCTGCTGAAGTTTCTCCCTTCTTTCGAAGGCAGGGGATTCATGGACTCCTGGGGAATGGCAATCAGGGCCCGACGGATGATATTGTGGACAATGAACTGCTCGCCAAGAAATTCAGGGTTCTGGAGAGCGGAAATTTGTTTACGTGTGACCCTGCCAACTGCCAGCTTGTGTCATTGACCGCTGCGGACAAGTCGGTGAGTCAACCGGTCAAGGCTCCTCAGGGGTATGTCAAAGTCGACATCGCCAAGCTTCCGGTGTCCCCGGTTACGGCGAACCGGTGAAGATTGGTTTTGGTGCCGCTTGATTGTGGATTGCAAGATTTGGATTCTGCTGGGATGGTGCTATGCCGATGACTCAGAAACGATTGTTGCTCGCCAGTTTGTTGCTAGCCCTCGCCTTTCCTGCCATCGCGCAGGGTCCACCTGTCAGGGAGGAGTGGAAGCGGGCGGCGAAGGCTGCCTGTGGAAACAACTACATTCCCAAGGTCGACCTCAACTCACTCGATCAGGAGCTGTGTGTGGTCACTTGCGAGCCTGCTGTCAAGACGGCTCAGAGAAAGAGCGGCGTGCGTCTTGCTGATGGCTCCCCCTGTCATAAACACCATCTTACAGCCCCGCCTTTCCCACTGTTGTTTGGCAAATGCAGAAGTGGGTCCTGTGACGTGTCGATGCCATGAGGCGGGTCGCGCGCGCCAGCCGAAATTCGGAGCCGAGTCCTGCCCGGCATTCGTAGGCCAGGGCTTCAGCTTGGAGACTGATTACAAAAGTCGGCCAGAGATTGGCTGGACGTTGTTGTTCCAGGGCCGTGGTCTGAGATCGCCTGCATGAAAGCAGGTTCGACGTGGCCAGCCTTGGGGGAATAGCCCTCAGTGATCACCCAAAACCGGACAAAAACTGTCATGGCTCGGCGCAACAGGTCCTCCGGAGCTCGGCGAACCGGGGCGGGGTGACTTCGGCCAGCCCGCGCGGCAAGTGGCCCGGGTGCTACGCATGGGGCGGGGACGCGGAGCGCAGCTACTGGCGCGTGCTGGATGCGGCGGGGGTGCTGCAGGGCGACGCGCAGGTCTCTGTCTGATGAAGCCCAGCACTCACGAGAGTGCTGGGCTTCTATTCGCCCGAGTCGATCCATATGCCCTTTGTATACTCCAGATGTGGGACTATGGATCTTCAGCTTCAACTCAATCCTTTACCACCCGTTCCTGTACCAGGATTGTCGCACTGCTCCGTCGGGGGCGGTGTAGAAAACATCGAGATGTCCAGCGGTCTTGCTCACAGCGCTTGGCGCAGAGGCCAGCTCTCCGCCGAGCCACGACCAACCGCTCCAACTTGCACCATTCCAGGTGTTGATCCACATGCTGTTGTCCGCGCTGCGGGCGAACACGTCCAGAAGGTTGGCCCCCCGTGAAGCCACCGTAGGAGACGAAATGAAGTTGCCACCCAGCGATGACCAACCGCTCCACGTGGAGCCATTCCAGTACTTCTGGATGATGGAGTTGTCCGTCCCTCGGGCGAACACGTCTATTCGGTTGGCGCCCGAACTCACCGCTGCTGGCTCCGACGCCAGGGTGCCGTCGAGCGCGCCCCACGGACTCCAAGTGGAGCCAGTCCAGTATGACTGCCACAGCTTGTTGTCGGTGCCCCTGACGAACAAGTCCATCCGGTTCGAGCCCCACGAGGCCACGGTGGGGCCCGAGGTGAAGTTTCCGCCCAGCGACGACCAGTTGGTCCACGTGGTCCCAGTCCAGGACTTCTGCTGGATGGTGTTGTCGTTCGCCAGGGCGAACACGTCGATGGTGACGGAGTCCCGGCTCACCGCCGCTGGCGCTGACGACAGGGAGATGCCGCCAAGCGAACCCCATGTGCTCCATGCTCCATTCCAGTATCTCTGCCACAATTGGTTGTCTGGCCCTCGGGCGAATACGTCCATCCGGTTCGCGCCGCGAGCGGCCACCGCGGGCCCGGAGGTAAGATTTCCACCCAGCGACTCCCAATAAACACCATACGTCTGTTGTGCACCGATTTGGTCTGTGACGCTGAGGTTGCCATTCCCATTCCACTGGGGATTGCAGTAGTTCATCACCGAACTCAGGTCCCACGCTCCGATGGTCTGGTCACCATTGGAGCCCTGCGGGGGCTCGGTGCAAGATCCTGGAGTGTCTGGCCGGTTCTGCTCGTGGGCGTAGCCCATGGCGTGGCCGAACTCATGCACTGCGATGGTTTCGATGCAGTACTGGAGTGTATTGCGGCAGCTCGGGCTCCAGTTGTTGAACGTGAAGTTCAGCACCATTCCTTGCGCAACGCTGTTGAGCTGGTTACCCAGCCCCTTCGTATGAGGGCCGGCGTCGCTGATATTGATGCGGATACCGGGCGCCCCCGCCGCACAAGTGCCCCAGCCAGTGAAGTGAATACCGGAACGTGCCTCCCACGTACGAGCCACCGCATTGCGGACCCACTGTCGTTGCGTTCCGTCGTTCACCCCCGGGTTCTCCCAGCACACGGGCACACTCATGGGGCGCCACAGGCGCGCGGAGGCCACGTAGAGTTCCGCCTGACTGTTGCGCATGGCCTCTGCGGGCGACGTACTGGGCTCCACGGATCCAGGTGTCTCCGCTCCGCTGCCACAGGCGAGCAGCGTTCCCAATCCCAATGAAGCGAGCAGCACCGCCCCCCGGCGGGGTGCAATTTCAATCAGCATGGTGTCCATCTCCACCCTTCTTCGCCAGGCGGGGCCGAAGTGGTCCTTTCGCTCCGGCGAGGAAGTGGAGTGCCTCTTTGGCATAGTTGGTCAATTCACTGTTGGTGAATTTCGGATTTGGGCGTTGTTTTGGTTGCGGTGGACGTTTGCTGTGCTGTCGTTGCGTGCAAGAGGGGGGCGTCGGCGGAGCGGGAAACTCGCGGTGCAGGGGTGCCAGCCAAACGGCTCGCCCGCATGGGTATTTTCTAAACCAACGATCGTGATTCTCGAACGGCCTGGGGGTGCGCGAGTGCCCCGCGTTCTGCTGCCGGCGTGAAGCCTTATTCGTTGTTCAAGTCCTTCAAGCGGGGCCATGGGGCCAGCAGGCTGAGAGATCCCCGCATTTGAGCGAGCAGATCGCCAGTCGCCTGCCCGACGGCTCCGTGCGAGGCGGGATGGTGTCGAGCAAGAGGAGAGGCCATGCTGGTACGCAAGGTGGCCATCAACGAAGAGC